>CANGZW010000057.1 GCA_947458405.1 Leptospiraceae bacterium | reverse complement strand
GGATGATGCAATACGGGCTGAGGTTAACAGAGGATGGCAATTCAGATCAGAAATAACAAATGGTATAGGATACGATTCAAGAGATAATGTATTTAATCCCACAAGGGGATTAAATACGTACTTCAGTTTATCAAATGTAGGTCAATTGATAGGGGGACAAAGTCATTTTGATAGAAACAATCCTGTAGTTGAATTTTATCATTCCTGGTTTGACTATACATTTGGTGGGCTATTCAGGAATAATGCCTTAAGAAGATGGAAAGTAGTACAGGAATTTCGAATGAGTCATGTCTTAATGTTTGAAAGAGTACCAAAATACAATCGACCCGATCCGTACAGCAGAGAAAATTCTAAGTTGACAAATCCATATATACAGCAACAGGATATGCAGTTTTTAGGTGGATATGAGTCCCTCAGGGGTTGGAATTTTCAGGATGTACTGTATCCTAGGGAATGGAGAAACGGTGCAAATCATAGATTGTTATTTAATACCGAGTTAAGATTTCCAATTGAGCCCAATTTTCTATGGTTTGTAGTATTTTTAGATGGGGGAGCTCTCTATGAAGAAGTTGGAAAATGGGTGGGAACAAGAAAAGATGATGCCCTAACCTTCCAACAAAGAATAAATTTAGATAGAGCCCAATACGACCCTGTTACTGCATATCTTAGGGAAAATTATAATCTTACTAACTTTAAAAAATATGAAAATGATCAAAAGCCTTACATAAAAGAAGACCCCGAATTATTATTACTAAAAAATGATAATATTTCAATGGAAAGAATGAAATACTCATGGGGAATAGGCTTGAGAGTGCAAATTCCCGTACTACCATTGAGATTATATTTTGCACAGAGATTGCATTACACGGGTAATTCACTCGGTCCATTTACCACCTATAATACCGAAAATAATTTTCAATTTGTTTTCGGTATTGGAGACTTTAGATTTTAAGATATTATTTTTCAATTATATAATCTAATTTATTATTTGCGTATTTATCCTCACCTGCTAATTTAATTAAAATGATTACAGCCTTAAGGGGTGTTTCCGTTACAAAAATATTCGCCACCCATTCAGGCAGGGAGCCACCGGGATCGGAGTGGAGTTGAAAAAAAACTTCCACCTGATTATTGTCTAAGGGGGTAAATTTCCAAACCCCTTTAGATTTTGGAACCCGAACAGTTCCAGGAACCTCAGGAATTATCTCTGGGGAAGCAGATAAATTAATAGTGACAGTTTTAGTAACAGGATCCTGATTTAGCACCGTATGTTGGATTGTATCTCTATTATTTACAGGAAAAGGGGCCTTTACGACCATATATTGGTATCTCTCTAATCTAGAAGGTTTTTTTAGTAGCTTAAACTCCTTACAATCCGGGAACCAATTGCAAAAATTAGAATCATCCTGCAATACACTGATTAAACTACTTATACTTCCAGAATGAACGCCCACAGACTTAAACTCTTTAAAATTTGATCCTTCTATACTTCTAGTGAATACTTTTACTCCATTTTTTTCTTTTTTTAATTCCCAAGAAAAAATTGGCTGTATTAAGAGAGTAATTAAGAAAACACTAAAAAATTTATAATTTTTTTTATTAACTTTATTTTTATTTAAACTTAAATTGTTCTTCACTAGTATTTCCTTTGCTCTTTTTTTAGTATCTTTAGCGATTTAATTTCATAAATCAATGAAATTAAATATCCCTTTAAAAATCTAAACAAGAAAAATCCTAAAAAATTTGAATATTCTATTTTTTTGTTCTGAAAATAAAACATATTACTGTCAGACTGAAATAATTGTTGCCCTTAGTTTAGGGAAGAAATAAGGTTATATACATATTAATATTGGAGAAATTATGAAGGCATCAGATCTGTTTATCAAGGCACTCGAAGAGGAGGGAGTGGAATATATTTTCGGGATTCCCGGGGAAGAAAACCTGGATTTTTTAAACTCCTTAAAAGATTCTAAAAAAATAAAACTAATACTCACCAGGCACGAACAGGGAGCTGGATTTATGGCTTCCACTCTTGGAAGACTCACCGGAAAAGTGGGAGTTTGTCTTTCCACATTGGGGCCCGGTGCTACTAACTTTGTTACTGCTGCGGCATACGCTCAATTAGGTGGGATGCCCATGCTCATGATAACAGGACAAAAACCAATTAAATCAAGCAAACAGGGACAGTTTCAAATTGTTGATATCGTTGATATGATGAAACCCCTCACTAAATATACCCGTCAAATAGTTTCCGGGGATACTATCCCTTCTAGAGTGAGGGAAGCCTTTCGATTGGCATTAGAAGAAAAGCCCGGTGCAGTACATTTAGAACTTCCTGAGGACATAGCTGATGAGGATTCAGATGTTCCCCTTATAAAAAGTAGCTCTGTAAGACGACCCGTTGCAGAAGAAAAAGCTATTCTAAAGGCTGTTGAATTAATTCAAAATGCAAAATCCCCCCTACTTCTTATCGGTGCGGGATCCAATCGTAAAATGACAAGTAAAATGCTTTTGGAATTTGTAGAAAAGACCCGAATTCCATTCTTTACCACCCAAATGGGTAAAGGCGTAATTGATGAAAGACACCCACTTTGTCTCGGTTGTGCCGCACTTTCTTCTAAAGATTTTGTTCACAGAGCCATAGATAAAGCGGATCTAATCATCAATGTAGGACATGATGTTGTTGAAAAACCACCATTCTTTATGACACCGGGTGGAGTTAAAGTATTACATATTAATTTTTTTACTGCTTCTGTGGATCCAGTCTATTTTCCTCAGGCTGAAATCGTTGGAGACATCGCCAATAGTATCTGGCAAATTACTCAAAAAATAAAAAATAATCCATCCTGGGATTTTAATTACTTTAAAGTGGTTAAAAAAGCAGTAGATGATAATTTATTAGAGGGTACTACAGACAATAGATTTCCAATTTATCCACAAAGAATGGTAAAAGAAATCAGAGACCTACTTCCAGAAGATGGAATTATTGCCCTTGATAACGGAGTTTATAAAATCTGGTTTGCAAGAAATTATAGAGCTTATCAATCCAATACTGTACTGCTAGATAACGCTCTTGCTACAATGGGTGCTGGTTTACCCTCAGCTATTGCATCTAAGATTGTATTTCCTCATAAGAAAGTCATCGCAATCTGTGGGGATGGTGGCTTTATGATGAATTCTCAAGAAATGGAAACAGCAGTAAGACTCGGAATTGATTTGGTAGTATTAATCCTTCGAGACAATGCGTATGGAATGATCAAATGGAAGCAGGCTAACATGGGCTTTGATAATTGGGGTCTTGACTATGGAAACCCTGATTTTGTAAAATACGCAGAAAGCTATGGCGCCAAAGGTTTTAGACCAACTTCGGTGGATGACTTTAAGTCTATCCTTGAAAAATGCATAAATTCAAAGGGTGTCAATCTGATTGATTTATCAATTGATTACTCTGAAAATGATAGAATCTTAAACAAAGAGCTTGCTGAAAGAAGCAAAAAAATCTGAGGCTATATGTTTAAATATGATGTATTGATCAAAGGTTCCACATCCAATGATGGGGAACTAAAAGTAAAGAGCGCATTTGATGAAAAAGAAATCGGCAGTGTAATGACTGCCGATGGAGCTGGAGTGGAAAAAGCACTGAGTACAGCTTATGAGCTTTTCTGTGATAGGAAGAGATGGTTGTCCACAGAAAAACGCATTGAAATTCTAAAAAAAGCCGCAATTTCTATGGCAGGCCAAAAAGACGATCTCGCTAAAATGATGGCAGCTGAAGGCGGAAAACCTCTCATTGACTCCCTTGTAGAAGTTCAAAGGGCAATTGAGGGAATAGAATGCTGTATTGAAACGATTAAAACCAGCATTGGGCGTGAAATTCCTATGAACTTAAATGCCGCTTCCAATGGAAAACTGGCATTTACCTCTAGAGAACCAATCGGTGTTGTGGCGGCAGTGAGTGCTTTTAACCATCCTCTCAATTTAATTGTTCATCAGGTCGCTCCTGCAGTTGCAGTCGGATGTCCCGTCATAGTCAAACCTGCCGAGGATACACCTCTCTCTTGCATGAGATTTGTAAAAATTCTCCATGAAAGTGGACTTCCCGAAGAATGGTGCCAGGCTTTTGTAGTCAATAAAATGGAAAATGCTACAAAACTTGTGACAGATAAGAGAATTTCCTTTTTTACATTTATTGGAAGTGCAAAGGTTGGTTGGTATTTAAAGTCCCAACTTTCCCCGGGAGTTCATTGTGCCCTTGAACATGGAGGAGCCGCTCCCGTGATCCTGGACCAGACAGCTGATTTGGACTCCGCAATTCCAAAGATTGTAAAGGGTGGATATTATCATGCAGGACAGGTTTGTGTTTCCGTTCAAAGGGTTTTCGCGCATGAGTCGATTGCGGAAGATGTAGCCAAACGAATTGCAGAAAAAGCCAAACAACTCAAAGTAGGAGATCCAACTTTGAGTAACACAGAAGTCGGTCCCCTGATTCGTCGCAGAGAAGTGGACAGAGTGGATGAATGGGTAAAAGAAGCCGTCAAAGAAGGTGGAAAACTTCTTTGTGGTGGAAACAAAATTGGGGAGACCTGTTATGAGCCTACCTTACTTTTCAACCCTCCTGACACTTCTAAGGTAAGCCAAAGTGAAATCTTCGGTCCTGTTGTTTGCGTATATTCTTATAAGGATGTAAATTCTGCATTTGAAAGGGCAAATAATATTCCATTTTCATTCCAAGCTGCTGTATTCACCAAAGACATTGATCTGGCTATGACTGCATACAGAAAACTTCATGCCAGAGCTGTTATGGTAAATGAACATACTGCTTTTAGAGTTGATTGGATGCCATTTGGAGGCCATATGCAATCGGGATTGGGAACGGGAGGAATACCCTATACTATTGCTGATTTGCATACAGAGAAAATGATAGTAATATCTTCTTCGGGGCTAATACCCAATTCCTGAGTTTAAATAGATTTGCAGAGTAAAATCTGCAAATCTTTTCTCTTATCTATTGGGGATATACTGCCTCATCTTCTTTTATACCCAATCTTTTCTTTAATTCTTTGTTTTCCAAAACTAATTGTTTGATTTCCATATCTGTATATTCAAAAAGCTTGTTTTGGGCGTTTATGATTTTATCCTGAGTGATCTCTTCGATTCTGGAAAATTGGAGTGCCGCCTCAGTTGCTTCTCGAATTTTTTGGGCTTCTTTTAATTCCTCGGTTTTTAGTTCATCAATCATCTCATTTGCTTTGAGTCTTTCGTGAAGCATTAGAACTTCTTCATTTCTTAATACATTAACCTGATCGATGGCTAGATTCATGTTTTCCTGATAATTTTTTACCTTAGAATGATATTCGATCATTTTTTCCATGGCGACGATAGTATTTTGTTTGTCTAAATTTTCTTTGGTTGCTAAATCAAAAATTCCTTGGACATAATTCATATTATCTATGCAGTTTTGAGAAATCTCATAGGAAGCCCTTTTGTATAACTCTGCTTGTAGGGCTTTGTCTATAAAATGTTTGATTTCTTTTTTACGAAGGGGATAGCTCAATATGAGATAAGATCCTTTTGAGTCTTCTGAAAACTCTTTTTTATCGATGGGTGCAATTAAAAAAAGAGTTGCATTGGGGTTGGTATCGAACTCCCTAATGATCTTATTTTTGTTTTTCTCCCATTCTGACCTAGAAATTTGAAAAAATATTATATTTAATTCATTTGGTTTTAGATCAATTTTGGACCAGGACTTAAAATCAATATTTTTTACCTGAATTGAGAAGCTAGGATGCTTCCATAACTCCAAAGGAAATTCTTTTCCATTAGATATATGCCATATATTTGAGTTAACCATCTTAGATTTACCTGCTTTTTCTTTTATTCGCTGATTTTTAATTAAGGGAATAATCTCTTAGTGCTTCAATATCCTACATACTATTATAAAAATCTACTAAAATTTAAGTTGGTTTGTATTTTCTGTATTCTTAGAAAAAGGGCAATATAAATAAGAAAGATTTAAAGAGGAAGATTGGGAAGAATAACTTATGATTTCTATAATATTATTGATTTTTTCGAATTTAATTGTGAGAATTGCACGGTATGGGCATCGTAATTTTACAGCAGGTCAATAAAAAGTCATCCAAGATGATCTAAGTCTAATGATTTTTGGTTTTTTTTTGTCTTTTATTTAGGAGAAAGTTTGAAATGGAATACAGTGTTATGATTTATAATTATTCTTTGTGCCGTTTTTGTGATTTTTTACGAGTAGAGGTAATGTAAATTAAATTTAGTAGAAAGATTTACTTTACTCTTAGAGATTCAAACGAAAGATAAAAAGAATGAACCTAAAATATAATTTGAGTCCAATTTTATATAATAGATTTCCTACTAGAGAAGTCAAGGTGGGAGATATCGGTATTGGTGGAAATAATCCAATTCGGGTTCAATCTATGACCACCTCGGATACTTGTGACACAGAATCAACTGTTAAGCAGATAGTTGAGCTTTCAAATGTGGGTTGTGAAATTGTCAGACTCACGGTTCCTTCCATGAGTTCAGCAGAAAATCTCCCATCTATTCGAGAAAAGTTAAGAAATCTAAACGTGAATGTTCCCATAGTTGCGGACATACATTTTACTCCCTCAGTAGCCCTCAAAGTTGTTGAGTACGTAGAAAAAATTAGAATTAATCCTGGAAATTTTGCTGATAAAAAGAAATTTGCTGAAAAGGAATATTCTGACAAAGAGTACTCACTCGAACTTGAACGTATTTCGGAAATATTTTTACCATTGGTAAAACGATGCAAGGAATTGGGAGTTGCCATGAGAATTGGAACGAATCATGGTTCCTTGAGTGATAGAATTATGAATCGGTATGGTGATACTCCAATGGGTATGGTTGAATCAGCAATGGAATTTATCAAAATAGCTGAAACAGAAAATTATAAAGATATAATTGTATCCATGAAGGCTTCAAACCCACAGGTGATGGTTGGAGCATATAGATTATTAGTATCACGATTTATAGAAGAAAATCTGAATTATCCTTTGCATTTAGGAGTAACTGAAGCTGGAGATGGTCGGGATGGAAGAATAAAATCTTCAATTGGAATTGGAGCTTTACTTGATGATGGAATTGGAGATACAATAAGAGTATCACTTACTGAAGATTCTATCTATGAGATTCCTGTTGCTCAAAAATTAGTTCATAAATATAATAATAAAAATTTTAATGATGAATATCTGAAAAAATTTGACTTTGAAGAGTTTAGAAATCCATTTAGTTATGAAAAATGTAAGACAGAATCCTATTGGTTGGGAGATTATAAAATCGGTGAAAATTATCCTGTCAGAATTGAATCTGAAATTGCCTTAAATGATTTAAATAAGGATACTATAATTAAAATTATTACTGAGAATGCAATTTCGGTAGAGTCTCAAAAATTTGAAATTTTTCATTTTAGAGTAAGTACTTTAACGGAATTGAATATTATTGAAAATATGAAAAAAATTATTTTAAATAAAGGATTTTTTTCGGTTGAGCTTGATTTTCATAAATTTGAAGATATTTTCAAATTTTCAGAAAATCTACTTTTATTTGAAAAAATCTGTATTCCATTTAAATTAATAAATCTGAATTCAGACGATTTTTTTGTACTACATAATAAATTATCTAGCTATAAAAAGTCAATTGAAATAATAATAGATTTAGAAGATCTTCATTCTCTTGCAACATTTTTAGAAAAAATTAAAAGTACAGAGAATATAGTAATATCTTTGAATACTAAAAGTGAAAGATACATTTCAGAGTATAGAATCCTAGCAAGTATTTTAAATAATAAAAAAATTCCCATTTTACTATCTATTGAATCTGAAGATTTTGAAAATGCTATTCTTGATGTGAGTAAAAACTTAGGTAGTTTATTATTAGATGGTATAGGTAATTCTATAAGAATTAAAATTCCAAAAACTGAAATTTCCCATTTATTATCATTCTCATATGATATTTTACAGGCAGTAAGACTTCGTACTACAAAAACTGAGTTTATTTCCTGTCCGAGTTGTGGTAGAACACTATTCAATTTACAGGATACAACAGCGAGAATTAAAGATAAAACAGGACATTTAAAAGGTGTAAAGATAGCTATAATGGGTTGTATAGTAAACGGGCCCGGAGAAATGGCAGATGCTGACTTTGGATATGTGGGTGCTGGGCCCGGAAAAGTTCATTTGTATCTCGGAAAAGAAATTGTTTCTAAAAATATAAATAGTGAAATTGCTGATGAAAAATTAATTGAATTGATAAAATCAAATGGGAAGTGGGTAGATCCGTGAGTTCTATACTATTATGTTTTGTTATATTAGGAATTTGTAATCTTATATCTAAATTAAGATTTTTTATAAAATATAAGATTCAAGGCTCTCTTATAGCTGGAATTTTAGGATTAATTATTTTTACAATATTTGAAAGCTATCAGTCTTCGATAGAATATATCTCCTGGAAAGATTGGCCGGGTATCACTATTGCGCTTGTTTTTTCAGCCCTATTTTTGGAAATAAGGGAAGAAGAGAATGAAAAGGGAAATTTTATAGATCTCTACACTCAGACATCTTTTGTTTATATTGCGATTGTAGGGCAGATGTTTATCGGTGTGGTTGCCACTTTATTATTTTTTGGACCTGTTTTTGAACTTCCGATGGCTTTTTCCTCTATTCTCGAAAATGGATTTGCGGGGGGTCATGGAACTGCAGTAGCAATGAAGCAGGCTTATATAGACAATAACCTACCTCAAGGTACTGAATATGCCCTTTTCTCGGCAACCATAGGTATAATTTTGGGAATATCCGGAGGAATCTTTTTAGTGGAAACCTCAGGATACAAGAAAAAAAAGCACTTAGAAGAAGTTGAATATATTACCAGTTTTGATATACCAAAATTATTTATAAATCTAGGAATTATATGTGGATCCGTATATATAGGATTTTTAAGTAAAAATGAGATAAAAATTATTTTTCCCTCTTTACCTGAGTTTCCCCTTTTTGTGTATGCCCTTCTTTTTAGTGTCATCATTCGGAATTTTTTGATTTTGATAGGGAAAAAGAAAATTATAGACAATGCAATTATTTCCTTCCTGTCGAATTTTTTTATGGAAATTTTAATTTTCACTGCCATATCTACTATGAATTTACAGGTAATTTCTGAGGCCCTTTTACCGATGTTAATACTGTTCGGGATGGGATTTACCTGGAATTTATTCTGTCATTATTATATTAGAAAAAAATTACTACCCGAAGATATATCATTTGAATTGAGTATATTAAATTTTGGAATGTTGAATGGAACAACTGCTATCGGACTTATGCTTTTAAAAATGATTGATCCAGAATTAAAATCTAGAGCCATAAAAATATATGCAGAGAGTGCACCATTAACATCTCCCGTAATTGGTGGTGGAGCTCTTACCCTCTCCCTACCCTATCTAATTTCTAAATTGGGGGCTGCTTCTGTTATAGGAATTTTGTTTTTTATTATTTCTGCTTTTTATGTTTCCGCTCTAATCATTCGAAAAAGAAATTATAAAGAAAGCGGTGCACTAAATTGAATACTATAAAATTTTTTATTTTATATATGATTAATATCTTTAAATCAATAGTAATTTATTATATAATTATAAATTCAATTGCAATATCAATATCTGGTCAGGAATCAAAACAACAAGTTGTTTTTTATAAAAGTTATCAGGAAGGAATTAAACTTGCTAAAATTAATCATAAGGCTGTACTTTTAGATTTTTTTGCAGAATGGTGTGAACCCTGTAAAGTTATGGATAACGAAGTGTTAGTCGATCCTACCTTAAGTAGATTTTTTAACTCCAATTTTATTTCCATTAAAATTGACGGAGAATCAAAAGAGGGTAAAAAATTGATGAAAGATTATTTAGTAACAGGTTTTCCAACTTATATTTTTATCAATAAAAAAGGAAAAACTGTTAATCGTATTTCAGGAGCTCTCGAAGCCAAGCAATTTTTACAGATGGGACGGGAAACAATCGATCCCTCTAATTCTCTTGATTCTATGAGAAAAAAATTTATTGATGATCCAAATTCAAGAGAAAAAACAACAAATCTACTTGCCCTACTTTCTTCCGAGGATATTTCTGAAGTTAGTGGAATTTTAGATTATCACTATTTTAGAAAGAAAAAGATAAACTTAAAGAATTTATGGAGTGATATTAAAACATATGCTCCCCTCAATAACAGTAGATGTATAAAATTTGCTAGAAAAAAAATTGATACTATTTATCAATTTGATAAAAAAGAAAATGTTGATAAATGGTTACAGGTAACCTGTGCTAAGACTATGCTCTGGGCTATAAAAGAATTGGATGAAGTGAGTTTTCTCGAAGCCAGAAATGATTATGGAGAAGCAACAACAAGAGAAGAGAAACAAAGTTTAGATGTAATACTATTAGATTTTTATGGAAGAATGGATTTAGAAAAATTTAGAATTAATGCCAGACTTTTAGCAGAAGGTGAATGGAAGGGAGATTGGGAAGTTTTGAATGTAATTTCTGAGCAATACCTCCAAAAAACCATTCGTAAAGATGATTTAGAAGAAGGAATTAAATTTGTTGATAAATCAATTTCAATCAATGAAAATGCATCAAATTTAGATACAAAGGCTTTATTATTAAATAAAATAGGTAAAAAAAATGAAGCTAAACTATTAGCCGAGAGAGTTCAAATTCTTTACCTAAAAGATCCCGGATCTTATAAAGGGATTGAGTTAAAAAGTAAAAATTTATTAAAATAGATGGTGAGTTAAATGAAAGAAAAAGTTGTTATAATAGGATCCGGTCCGGCCGGTCATACAGCGGCAATATATTCGGCAAGGGCAAATCTCAATCCGCTTATGTTTGAAGGATTTATGGCAGGGGGAATTGCCGCGGGGGGACAACTCACTACCACAACCGAAGTAGAAAATTTCCCCGGATTTCCCGATGGAATCGATGGAACGGAACTTACTAATTTATTTAGAAATCAGTCTGAAAAATATGGGACAATCATTAAAACAGAAACAGTTACGAAAGTAAATTTCAACGTGTATCCATTTGTTATTGAAACAGATGAGTCTAAGGTGGAAGCAGAATCAGTAATTATTGCAACAGGTGCAACTGCAAAAAGAATGAATATCAAAGGGGAGCATGATTTTTGGCAGAGAGGAATTTCAGCCTGTGCCGTATGTGACGGAGCCCTTCCTATTTATAGAAACAAAGAATTAGCCGTCATTGGGGGTGGTGATTCAGCTATCGAAGAAGCAAATCATCTCACAAAATTTGGTAGCAAAGTATATCTAATTCATAGACGGGATAAACTAAGAGCATCCATGATTATGCAAAATAGAGCATTGAATAATCCTAAAATAGAGATTATTTGGAATGCAAACGTAGAAGAAGCAAAAGGCGGAGCTGGTGGATTGAATGCAATTGTTTTAAAAGACACCGTAAATCACTCCACAAGGGAAATTACAGTTGGTGGTTTATTTTATGCGATTGGACACAAACCGAATACTGATATTTTTCAGGGGATATTGACCCTAGATGAGCAGGGTTATATAATTACAACCCCAGGATCCACAAAAACAAATATTCCCGGAGTATTTGCCGCTGGCGATGTTCAGGATAAAGTTTATAGACAGGCAATAACTGCCGCAGGAACAGGATGTATGGCAGCATTGGAAGCAGAAAGATGGCTTCAAGAAAAAGAATAGGGTTTTAATTTAAATTGTGATTAAAATTTGTAATACAATAAATTAATTAAGTATTTCTAATATATTAAAAGGAGAAGAGTTTTGGAAATTAAGAATAAAAATATCAAAAAAGAGAAGATTGATAAAAATAAAACCATTAAAGAAACTTATGATGAAATTATTAGTTTTGTACTACAAGATAATTCTGATAAAAAAAAAATAAGCAAAGTAATTAATCTTGATGATTTTCGAAATAAAAAAAAATAGAATCATAACTCTCGTATTAAATTTATATTTTTTTTAAAGATTTATCAATCAATAACTAAATAAATAGATACTTATATTTTGATTATCATATTTTTTAATTATTCTCATAGATTTTTGAGCAACTGTATTCAAGAAAAGATTCCCCTATTATGAAAATAATTAGAAAAGCACATTTATTTGAAATTTTAGGGTTTAAAAAATTTTATCTTGATAAAATTAAGTAAATGTACTTATATTATTCTCGACTTTTATCGTAAATATTTACTGACCAAATTTGAACTAAAATTAGATTGAAACTTAAAAACAACAAGCTAACAATGGCAATTTCTAAAACACTTCTATTTATTTTTCTACCATCTCTGTTTTTTCTGAAATGCAGTTTTTTCAGAAGTGACGTCAAGATGAAACTTCAGGGAGCCGCTTATTGTTTATCATCTAATATACTATACACAGGACAGGTTCCTACACTACTTGAAGTTCAAAAAAACCTAGAAGACCCCATTCTTAAATCAAAGTATTCTTCTAAATCTATTCGTCTGGCATCTGCTTATGGATTTATAAATGATTTAAAGTTACACGCTA
This sequence comes from Leptospiraceae bacterium, assembly GCA_947458405.1. GTDB lineage: Bacteria > Spirochaetota > Leptospiria > Leptospirales > Leptospiraceae > JACKPB01. The sequence continues at coordinate 10,967 of CANGZW010000057.1, read as the reverse complement.
TACTTAAAAAAAACAATAAAATTAACACTCCTGAAATTTTAGATTTAGAAGTAAAAATATTACAAAATATCAATAATATAACTGTTGATTTAACTTCTACAGCTTCCGAGTTCAATTGTTATGTGGATAGATTTACTGAAATTTTAGATGTGATGATTGAAAAACACAAAGATATTGAAACATCAAATTCAATCTATGGTATTATGGTAGGAGCACTCGCAGCAGTAGCAGAAGGTTATAATATCAGTAGCAATCTAAATAGTCAAAGAATTGTGATAACCGGTGGAACTTTAGGAGCGTTTTTTGCTTACAAAGCCTTTACCCCTAATGTTACAGTTGACTTTAGGCCCCGATCCACTAACTTAAAAGATGTGTGGTACAATGTAGAAAAAACAAATAATTATTCTACAGCACTATGGTTTCTATTAACTCAAAAATTTGATGGAAATGAGTCTCTATCTTATAGAGATTTATTAGTCAAACGATGGATAGAGTCAAACTTTTTAGGTGAAGAAGGAGAAGAAAGAGAAAGACAGGTAGATTTATTTTTTGGTAAAGGTGGTGAAAGTACCATAAAAAATTTAACTGATCGAAGAGAGATGATTCACCAAATAGAAACATTTATATTTATACATGAACAAGATGCTAGAGCATTAATTGTAGAATTTATTAAATAATTATCTTTAGTTACTAAGCACTAAATATATTCCCAAATTATATATTGTTTTTCATTGATTAAAGTAATTGTAAATATTAATCTATATAATAAAATGAATATTATGAAATATTTTCTTTATAAAATATCCTATTTATTAATTCTTTCTTCAATTTCTTTATGTAGTACGATTCCACCTAAATCAGAAATTAGAATAGTTCAATTATGTTTTTAAGAAACTTTGCGAAAAAGAACAATTAAATGAATGTAAATATAGGCTTTGGAATAAATAATCGAACATCTTATCGATACTTTTTTTCTCCTGAATCTTCGAGTTCCAATTTTGGATTTAGACTGATAAGGAATGTAGATTAATTTTATGAATATTTTTAATATATTAATATTTATAATGTTAATATTAAACAGTTCTATTAATTCAATATCAATTGAGACTAAATCTGGTAAATTATTTGAAAATGTAACTATTCAGAATGAGAGTGAGCATAATATAGAATTTTCTGATAAAGATGGATTGGTTAGCATCCTTAGAAAAGAAAGTATAAAAAATTATTATAGAGATAAAAATCTAGCAATCAACATTAAAGCAAATGATGAAAGTCTAAAGACACCTATTGTTTACAAGTTCAAGCCAGATAAGTCAGAGTTTACTATCCTCTTAAACCAATCAATAGCAAATGATGGCGCATTTCAGGGCGCATCCCTTTTTGGCGAGAGACAATCCAGAAGAAATAATGAAAGCTATAAAGCCTATAATCAAGCGTGGAATATGACAACGGGTATTGATTTCTTGGGACTCGCCAAAGGATTACAAATGGGTATTACAACTTTAAATCCTATTGTGGATAGAACAAATACAGATTCTGATATGAATTATCAAAGTGCTTCAGGAACAGCGAGTAAAAATAGTACAGTTATAAATTCTATAAATTCTGCCTCCCTACTCTATGACCCCAATGAAATTAAAATACGTAAAGAAAAAAATGGATTGTCTGATTATCTATTTTCAAGAATTAATTATGAACATAATTCTGCCTTTGGAACTTTTGGTTTGGGTCTTTTATTCATAAATACAAACACCCCCACTTATATAATGAGAAGTTTATATATTATCACATGGAAACCACCTTTTTTAATTTACTTTAATCCTGTTCTTTCCATTAATAATAGAATGCTTTCGGAAGTTGGTGGAATATATCAGGGGAATCATAATTATAGAATTTCTATCAGTCATGAATATTTTACAGGAGAAAGATTTCGTATCACCCCAAGTTTAGTTATAGGATATCAGGATGTAAATAATAATCTAGATATGAAAAAGGGAATAAGTGATATTAGTCCGAGACTTCAGTTTAATTTTTTAAATTATTATTTAGCTTTTAACTATATGTTTAGAGTAGATCCCTATTTAGTTGATACCAAATACTATTATCCTAACATTGGAACTTATGCAGACACAAATCAAAATGATGATCTGACAGTTAATCCATCAAAAGTAAATGGATTGGTTAATACATATATAACCGAAACAATAAGTTCAAATGTATCAAATGATTTAGCAAAAAATTATCTTATCAATAAATACCAACAGCAAAGAATTGTTTCGGGAATTTTCTTTTTTAATATTGGTTATACACTGAGATTTTAAACTAACTTATATATTAAATTAATTTAAAATCTTTTGATAGAAATTTACTTTTATTATTAATATTAAATTTTTAAAAATAAATCATTTATAGGAAATATTAATTCACCTAAGGTTTTATTTTCTACAATTATCAATAAAAAAGTTAGAACTACAGATGAAACCAAAGGAATTAGTAAATTATCTTCTAGAAAACCTTTCCATGCATGTCCTGAAAGAAATTCAGCAATACCGGCGGATATAGCTCCAATAAAGATAATGATTAATCCGTTAAAATTAGTTCTACCATTTTCATAAAAGGAAAGCAATGAATCATTGTAAGTTGATTGAAATATGATCATTAAAATAATACCCGCTATTGAAGAAGCGATTACAAACGCCAAAACGCCTATCAATGACTTTCCATTGGAAAAACGATACTTTCCATATTTTGAGCCAAAATATGCCGCCAAGGGATCCCCTATCAAAAGATAAGCCATTGACATAAATATTATTTGCGAAGGAAAAATAGCCACAATAATAGCGTTTGACAACATGTAAGGTACTACACCATTCATACGATTTCTTTCTGCTTCTTTCATGATTTTTCCAAAATTTTTCAAATAAAATTCATTAAATTTTGGATTGTTCAATCTGATTACTTCAATAATAGACATTGAAAATAATAAGAAACAAACCAATAAAAATACTATGGATCGAGAGGCAAATTTAAAGTCAAATGCACCACGAAAAAAATCAAAGTAAAGAATAGCAGGTACAAAAAAACCGATCAAATGAAATAGCTTACGGTTGAAATTAAATCCATCCATGATTTACCTACTTGTTGATTTGGATGCCATTTTCATAGCTAATTCTTCATTGGGTGCAATTGAAAATATTTTTAAGTATCCCATCATATTCAAAACTTGTTTTACATGATTGGAAAGATTTAAAAGTACTATTTTATTTCCTGATATATAGCTTAAATCTATTATCTTTCTAAGAGCCTCGATGCCTGTCGAGGAGACGACTGCTACTTCTTCCATGTCAATAATTAATCCGCCCTTTCTGTTTGAATGTTTGACTTCATCGAGAAATTTGTGGTGGGTAAAAGAGGTAATCGAGCCCTCTACCCTCATTACGGATATACTTTCTATTTTTTCAACATGAACTTCCAATTGATCTAGGTTCATAAATTAATTCTCTTTGCTATATTGTTCCAATTTCAGACTTCGACAACAATCCCCATTAGCAGTAAAAAAAGAAACAAAAATGGAATTTATCCTTGAATAATTTTTTCTAACTAAAATCCTATGAAAAGAATTTCTGATAATTCTTTTGCAAATGTCAAACCCAGGACTAAAAGTTTCCGATCTATTAAACCTTCAACAATCCATCGAGAGAGATTTAGATGAATTAAATGAAACCCTAAAGAGAATACCCTCCGATAGGGATTATTCATCAGGAATACAAAATTCGATAGAAAATGAAATCTTCAAGTTAGGGGAACTCCAAAAGGAGCTCTTGGACATAGAAATTTCAATTGAAGATCCTTTTGCAGATACTCAAAAGATAGAAAAAGTAATTCTTCCCGAAAAACCCAGCTCTGAAAATCCTGAAATAATCACGAATCCGGTAAAACCTCCGGTTTTGGAAGGGCAAAAACTAAAAACACCAAGAAGGTATTAATTTTGATTCAAATAAAAAAAGCCACTATTCTAATTTCACTCACACTTTTGATTTTTTTCCAAGCATGCAGACCCGGGGAAGATGTGTTAGTCACCTTTGAAGGGGGAAAAATTCAAAGAAAGAACCTCCGAGAATTGTATGATATTGAAGATGCTCCCAGAAATGAAAAAACCCTAAGTATTGCAACCCAATCAGCAATCCTCGAACAGATGGGTATTCAGGAGATTATGGAAAAAGAAGCAATGCAAAATGGCTTTTTTGATAGAAGTGATATTAAAGATTTAATGTACTACACTGAAAAAGAAATGATAGTTAATCTATATTTAAAAAATTTCTTTCAAGATAAAAAAGATTCAGAAGCCCTGGAAATGTTAAACATTCAATTTGCTCTCTTGTATACTAATGATGAAGGTGCCATTGAAAAGGCTAAATCAGAGGTTTCTGCCCTAAGAGATAATGATAAAATTGATGAATACATAAGTAGTATAACACAGGAAGAAGGCAGGAAATGTATAGGTGGAATTCTAGAACCACAGTGTAATAATTGTGCAGTACAGGATCAAATTACATCCATCTTCAAAGAAGGTATCACTAAAAATGATTCCAATTTTTATGTGAGTAGAGATGGGAATAAGGCATTTCTCTATAGAATTTTAAATAGAGAAAAGGTTAAATCCAAGAATTTAGATGAATTTCTGACTAAAAAATTCAAAAATCTAAGGGAAAAAGCTATTGCTTATACTAATAAGAATAATACAGAAGAGGATAAACAAAAAGCGGCTTACTATTTAGAAGAATCCCCCCGTTTAGAGGAAAAAGCAAAAATGACTGCTTCTCATTACATGAGAGGATATCAAAATAGAGTTATTCCAGAGGAATTAATACGTCTTCAAAGTGAAAAAAGCTTTACTATCAATGAAGAAATCAAGGGAGGAAATGTAGGTTTGTTAGAAAATCCCGAGACAGTTGTATTAAAAACACCAACCGAAAATTACACTGTAAAGCAATTAAATGAAGATTTTTCTAGGGTTTTCCCAAATCAAAAAGATACGGCAGGAATCCCCGAAAAACTTAACTTTTTACAAAATATAATGTTACCGACAAAATTAATTTCGGATTCTTCCGAAGGGGAAAAGGTGAGAAAGTCCGATACTTATAAAACAGCTTTTGGATATATGAAAAAAAGTATTGCATTTAACATTCAAAAGTCTGAATCGGAGAAGGATGTACCCCCTATTTCTGACGCTCAAATTAAAGAAATTTATGAAGCAGGAAAACAGTTTCAATTTTCAGAACCTTCTCCTAAAAATCCTAATGAGAGAGTGGCAATACCTTTTGAAAAAGTTAAGGATAAAATAAAAAGCGAGCTTACATCAAAAAATGCAGAATCGGTATTTCAAAAGAAAATTCTGGATTTAAAGGCAAAATACAAAATGGAAATTCAAGTGGATAAATTAAAAGAAGGTTCTATTTAATTTATAGAATGAAAATAAAAAGTTGAAAAAATAATATATTTATTTATTGTAGAAATTGACAAAAATTCTCCATATAGATAAGGGAAATCCTTAAATAAATATTTTTTTAATAAATTAATTTTAAAAATAGATTATAGATGGATTATAAAAAAATAAAGTAGACCAAAAAGGATATAAGTATGAAAAACCACATTTACATGCTCAGAAAAAAAAGAGGGATTAAGCAATATGATATGGCTAAGGCTTTAAGTGTATCACCAAGCTATTTATCAAAAATTGAAACTGATACACAAGAACCTACTGAAAAATTTAAAGTTAACTCAGCAAAATACTTAAAAACTTCCATTGAAAAGCTATTCAATGACAAGCCTGTGGAAGAAATTTATCCTGAGTTTTCAACTGGTTTAACCAATAAATTATGGGCAAAAAGAAGAGAGATGGGTATCAAACAATATGATATGGCTAAAAAGTTAAAAGTATCCACACCTTTTTTATCCAAGGTTGAATTAGGTTTAATTGAGCCTCCCCAAGAATTTAAACAATTGGCATCCAAAGTTTTTAAAATTGATTCAAAAGAGTTATTTTTATTAACAGTAGAAAACTAAATTCGTGAAATGAAAATGCGAGTTTTTGACTCGCATTTTTAAAATTATTTTATCCAAATTATAATTTATTTATACCTACTTTTTCGTTTGCATAACTAATATTTACTTTTTGTCCCTGAATATAATCTCCCTTCAATATAAATTCACTCAAAGCATTTCCAACTTCTTTTTGAATTAATCTTTTTAGTGGACGTGCTCCATATTCAGAGTCAAACCCCATTCCCAATAAATGGTTTTTTAATTCTTCTAAATAATGAACAACTAAGCCCTTATCTTTGACTCTGTTGGCTAAAACATTTAACTGAATTTCCAAAATACCCTTTAAGGTCTCTTTTGTAATAGAATTAAAAAATACAATTTCATCCAATCGATTTATAAATTCTGGTTTGAAGGTTTTTTTAACTTCTTCTTCAACTTTTCTCTCTTTCTCTTCCTGAGTAATGTCATGATCGACTAAAATTTGGGAGCCTATGTTTGAAGTCATAATAATTATTGTATTTTTAAAATCTACATGTCTACCTTTGCTATCTGTCAATCTGCCATCTTCAAAAAGTTGGAGAAATAAATTGAATACTTCTTTGTGCGCCTTTTCCACTTCATCAAATAAAACAATACTATATGGTCTTCGCCTAATTGCTTCAGTCAGCTGACCACCTTCATCATAACCAATATATCCGGGAGGGGCGCCAATTAATTTTGATACAGAATGTGACTCCATGTACTCACTCATATCAATTCGTATTACAGCTGTTTCATCACTAAATAAAAAAGAAGCTAGGGCTTTTGCTGTTTCCGTTTTTCCAACACCCGTTGGTCCCAAGAAAAGAAAAACTCCCGTAGGCCTTGAGCCTTCTTTTAGACCTGCTCGAGATCTTCTGATTGATTCACTGAGTACAGTAATAGCATGATCCTGACCCACTACTCTCTCTTTTAATGCTTCTTCCATTTTTAATAGTTTTTCTTTCTCACCCTGTAGCATTTTGGAAACAGGAATCCCCGTCCAACGAGATACAATATTGGCAATATCTTCTTCTGTTACCTCTTCTCTCAATAATCTATCAGAATTATCAGAACCTGCTGCCTGTTCAGTTGCAGTCACCAAATTTTTGTTTAGTTCGATTAATCTTCCATATCTTATTTCAGCTACTAGGTTTAGATTTCCATTTCTTTCGGCTTCTTTTTCTAAATTTTTGTATTTCTCTATTTCTTCTTTTAAAACTTTAACTTTTTGAATTCTCTCTTTTTCGATATTCCACTTTGTTTGTAGTACTAAAAAATCACTTTCCAAAAGTTTTAGTTCTGATTCTAATTCACTTAATCTAGATATTGAAGCCTTATCCGATTCTTTCTTGAGAGCCTCTCTTTCTATTTTTAAAGATTGAATTTTTTTAATCATTCTATCCATATTTTCAGGCATACTATCAATTTCAATTCTCATCTTGGAAGAAGCCTCATCTATCAAATCAACTGCCTTGTCGGGTAAAAATCTATCCGTAATGTAGCGGGATGATAAATTAGCAGCAGATATTATTGCGGCATCCGTAATACGAATTCCGTGATGCATCTCATAGTTATTTTTTAGTCCTCTGAGAATAGTTATTGTTTCTTCTATTGAGGGCTCTTTGGCGAATACCGGTTGGAATCTTCTTTCGAGAGCGGCGTCTTTTTCAATATATTTTTGATATTCCTTTAGGGTTGTTGCCCCTATGCATCTCAATTCTCCCCTTGCTAGTGCTGGTTTTAACATATTGGATGCATCTAGAGAGCCTTCAGAAGCTCCGGCTCCCACAAGAGTATGTATTTCATCTATAAAGAGTATAATTTCACCATCAGATTCTTTTACTTCATCTAAGAGTGCTTTTAATCTTTCCTCAAACTCTCCCCTATACTTCGCACCGGCAATCAAAGCACCCATATCCAATGCAAAAATTGATTTACTTTTAATACCTTCGGGAACATCTCCGGATACAATTTTACCTGCAAGTCCTTCAACTATGGCTGTCTTACCTACACCGGGTTCTCCAATGAGCATGGGATTATTTTTTGTTCTTCTAGAAAGTACCTGAATAATCCTTCTTATTTCTTCATCCCTGCCGATGACTGGATCGAGCTTACCTTTTCGAGCCATTTCATTGAGATCTTTAGCGTATCGCTTTAGTGTATCCGTTTTTGATTCAGGTGATTCATCCAAAATTGGTTTTCCCCCTCTAACTTCTTTGACTGTATTGTATAATAGATCATAATTTAATCCTTCCCTAATAAAGTCTTTCAATAACTTACCTTCTCCCGATTTTAAAAATGCCAATAGGAAGTGCTCTGTAGATAAGTATTCATCTTTTAGCTCAACACGGATACTATCAGATTTTTTTAATAATTGTATTAAATTTCGAGAGGGTTGACTTTCTGTATTACTTCCAGAAATTTTAGGCAGGATTCGAATATTTTCTTCTGTAAGACTCTTAAACTTAATTAAACTCAAATTTATTCTCGGAAATAAAATTTCCATCATACCTTCTTTTTGAGAAAGAATGGCATATAATAAATGATCTTCGGTTTGCTCAACATTTCCTTTTGTTTCACAAAGATTTGCTGACTCCGATAAAGCCTCAGTCATTTTTCTGGTTATTTTATCTAATTTCATATTTTCCCTCTATAAAACAGGAGAATACTATCGGCTTTAAATTCTAAATTTAAAACCAATATAAATTTCCAAAAAACTACTAATTATATTCTCCTATCTTTATATTTTAGACTATATACTATTAATATATTCTTTATTAATTTTGTTTCCTTTTATTTTTTAATCTTTATTCCGCTTAAGTCTCTCGAATTAAGTAAATCTATAGTATATTGATTGGTAGGATTTTCTAAAACCTTAGAAGTTAACCCGGATTCAACTATTTCACCATCGAATATAATATAAATAAATTCAGAAATATTTGCAATAAACTCTAAATCATGGGATACAATAAAAATAGTTAGGTCTTTATTTGACTGCAATTTTTTTAAAAACATTATCGTGTCATACAAAACTATTCTATCCAGTCCACTTACTGGCTCATCCATTAAAAGTATCTCAGGATGAAAAAAAACTGCTCTCAAAATAGAAAGTCTTTGTAATTCTCCACCAGAAAAATTTCCGGGCTTATTTTCTAAATTACAATTACCCAAAGAAAAATATTCAAGAGCCTCGGTTATTTCCTTAATGGCAATATTTTCTGATACGCCTCTTAAAATAAATGGTTCGAAAAGACAAGTTTTCATAGTCCAAGAGGGATTAAAATAAAGAGTTGGGTCTTGAAATACGGGCTGGATTACAAGCTCTTTACCCGGTGTGATTTTATTTCCATTTAAGGATATACTTCCAGATACACTAAAACCATTTTTAGGAGATATCATTCCTAGTATTACTTTAATAATTGTTGATTTCCCTGAGCCTGATTCCCCTATAAGTGATACGATTTTTTTTGAATGAATAGTTAGATTTATATTTTTTAGTATTTGTTTATCTTTAAAAAATACATTTAAATCTTTTATTTCAATCTTACTCAGGGGTAAACTCCAATTTTTATATTAGTTTCTTTGGAAATTAAGGATTTTATTTCTTCTAGTCTAATTTTTGAAACTGGTTTTAAATCTTTAATTTTTGTACTACGGGCTAATGTATAGAGTTGAATATATTCAATTTGAGAGCCTTTCGATAATAAATCCTTTAATCGATTTATCATATTTTGTGTGGAGAAAGATTCATTTCCATTTTTATCATAGAAAAGAATTGTTTGTAGGGTAATAGGAGTCTTTTTAGAAAATTGAAGTATATTATCAATTATCGTAGAGTAGGAAATCTTGGATTCTGCCACCAATTGGAATTCCTCTTCTGTTCCTGCATCTAACTTAACCCATGCCCCTCCGTCTAATTCTTTCATTTCTATAAGGATGCTTGATATTGCATCTTTGTGCAACATAGAACCATTTGTAATCACTACCGGTTTAATTAGTATTTCTTTGTCTCTGTACTCTCTAATGATTTGTAAAACAATTTCAGAAACTTTTATAAAATATTTACTAGTCGTGGGTTCCCCATCTCCACTGAGAGAAATATCTCTCAAGATTTTATAATACTCTTCTGTACCTTCAAACCGGGGATGAGAAAAAAGTTCTTCACTTAAAGTAGAAGTAATTAAACTCAATATTTCTTTTTTTAGAATATCAAGGTCAATTTCATTCGTACTTTTTTTTATATCGTCTCTATCAATTTGACAATAGGGACAATCAAAATTACATTCTTTTCTTCTAGAAAGATTTATTCCTATGGAAAGACCCTGGGATCTCCTAGAGATAACGGGATAACAATATAGAAAATCCAAAAATTCTCTATCATGTCTTTGAAAAGGTGTAGTTAACAAATGAATATCCTCAAAATTTGAATGCCAATAACTAAATTAGATTTGGAATTTTAAACGTAAAGAGAAAATTGACTCATGGTTTATGTAATTACCGTTATCTTCTCTTTTCTATTTTTAAAACTCTTTTCATTCATAAAAACACCCCTACTATCTGATATTCCAAATGAAAGATCCATGCATACTACCCCCGTAAAACGTTCCGCAGGAATTGTTTTTTTTTGTTTGTTCTGGATGTTAAATTTATACAAATGTTGGGAGAATGATGGCTTTTTTCATGATTTTTACTTTTTCTTTTGTTCTACAGTGTTTTTCGCTTTTTTAGGCTTTTTTGATGATATTAAGAATCTTTCCTCTAAATTAAAATTACTTCTGGAGATTATTTTTATAATTATTATTTTATCAATTTATCCCAAGGCATTTTCTATTTTTACTTTTGATTTCTCAAATTATAGTGTAATTTCTATAACAATACTAACTTTATATATTGTATTTATT
>CANGZW010000056.1 GCA_947458405.1 Leptospiraceae bacterium | reverse complement strand
TTTATTTAAGGATAGAGAAGATATAAAATTTAGTGTAAGACTTTCTAAAAATTTACCAGAGGTTTTTTTAGATAAAAGACTATTTTTGGGAGTTATAAATAATCTGATAAAAAATGCAATTGAGGCTATTACATTGGATAAATTCGAAAAAGGTGAGGAAAATATCGGAAATATAAAAATTATAACCAGGCATGATAAAAAGTTTTTACGTAAGTCGGTAATTATTTCAATTGAAGACAGTGGTCCGGGGCTGCCAGAAAAGTTAAAAGAAAAGATATTTGAGCCATATTTTTCAACAAAAGAAGGGCATGGTACGGGAATTGGTTTAACTATAGTTCAAAAAACAGTCTATGATCATGGAGGTCAGATCTATGTTGAAAACTCTGATATGGGTGGATGTAAATTTATGATCGAATTACCAACAAGGGAATAAAATTGAAAATATATATAGTTGATGATGAAATAGAGATAAGAAAATCCCTTCGAAATATTTTAGAAGATGAAAACTTTGAAGTAGAAGATTTTTCGAATAAAAAAAATTTACTTAAGAGTCTTGCAAAAGAAAGACCATCTCTAATTTTATTGGACGTATGGCTCGGTAAAGATGATGGAATTGAAATTTTAGATGAATGTAAAAAAATTTATCCAATGATACCTATTGTTATGATCAGTGGACATGGAACAATAGAGTTAGCTGTTACTGCAACAAAAAAAGGAGCAATAGATTTTATAGAAAAACCTCTTTCTATTACCAAAGTTCTTGAGACCATAAATAATGCTTTACTTAAGCAAGATAAAGATGAAATCCCTCTAATAAAATTAGAATATGATATTATTATTGGAGAGTCTCCAGCAATTAAAAAAGTAAAGTTTGCTATATCACAAGCCGCGGCAACAAATGCGAGAGTATTTATTTATGGGGAAAATGGTACTGGAAAAGAATTAGTTGCTAGATCAATAGTATTAAATTCAAAAAGAAAATCGAATCCTTATATTGAAATAAATTGTGCAGCTATTCCTGAAGAATTGATAGAGGCTGAACTTTTTGGATATGAAAAAGGATCTTTTACAGGGGCAAATGAAAAAAGAATAGGGAAGTTTGAAGCCGCAAACTCAGGTACTTTATTATTAGACGAAATATGTGACATGTCTTTAGCAACTCAAGCAAAGGTCTTAAGAGTTCTGCAAGAGCAAAGATTTGAAAGAATAGGATCTTCTGAATCAATTCAAGTTGATGTTAGAGTAATTGCGGCGACTAATATTCCAATAGAAGAAGCAATCAAAGAAGGTAAATTTAGAGAAGATTTGTATTACAGATTAAATGTTATACCAATTTATATTCCTCCACTTAGGGATAGAAAAAGTGACATACCCTTGATAATAGATCACTATATGAAGTTAGCAATTAGTGAAAATGATATAGAAGGAAAAAAAATGGATAATGACGCTATTGCAATACTAACAAATCATTTTTGGCCTGGAAATATCAGAGAGTTAAAGAATATTATTGATAGGTTGTGTATATTAACAATTGGTGATACAATTACCATGAAAGATGCAAAAGAAGCCTTAAAAGGATTCAGTAAAGCAGAAGAAATTTTTGAACAGGGAGACTTGAAAAAAGCAAAAGATGAATTTGAAAGACAATATATTATTAAGACTTTACAACTAAATGATGGAAATGTTAGTAAAACATCAAAAATTTTAGGTGTAGAAAGAACTCATCTTTATAGAAAAATTAAGTCTTTAAACATAGCAATCGACAATATTTCAGACTAATCTTTATTAAATTTCTCAAGGTATCTTGCCATAATATCAGTCTCTATGTTAACAATAGAATTTACTTCCCAATTAGAAGCGTTAGTTTTTTTTATTGTTTCGGGTATCAAAACTAATTCAAAAATATTATCTAAAATTGAAACGACTGTCAGGGATATACCATCAATTGTGATACTTCCTCTTTCAACTATATATCTTTTTAAATTGTCATTTACTTCAATCTTAAAGATATAAATATTTCCATTATCTTTAATTTCTTTAAAAATAATTTTACCAATACCATCAACATGGCCCTGAACAATGTGTCCTCCCATTCGACTACTGGGTAGTAGGGCTCTTTCTAAATTTACTTCAGTTCCAATGTCAAAGGTATTGAAATTAGTAAGCTCTAATGTTTTAAATGAAGAATAAATTTTAAATTTACTCCTATTTTCCTTTAGCTCTGTTACAGTTTGACAGGCTCCATTGATAGTGATTGAATCTCCCATTTTTAAGTCATTTTCAATTAAATTACATTCTATCCAGTAGTACATTCCATCCAAAGATTTCTCTTTAGCAATAATTTTTCCTTTCCCCTCAACTAATCCTGTAAACATATTTTAAATTCCTTTAATTATCCATTTATTATCTTGTAACTCAAAACTATCAAATTTTTTTATCTTATTTAAGTTATACCAAAAAGGTGGTACTCCATCTTTTATTAATGTTTCTGTATTAATTTCAATTATTTTATCTATTTTTTTAATCTCTCCAATGAAAAATTCATAAATAAAATTACCACCTTCTACTAGAATTGTATTAAAATTAAATTTATTATAAATAAATTTAAGAGTATCAATAAACTTCAATTTTTCACAAAAAATTAACTCATTTGCTGAAATTTCAATTAACATTTTCTGTTTATCTAAACCTAATTTATCTAAGCAAATAAAAATATTTTTAGACTTATCTAAATCAAATTGTTTTTTAAAAAAAAAATCATCAGGGAAGTATCTCTCTGATATCATAAAAATTCGATAGGGTTGATTATTTCTATTATTTATTAGATTAATTAGCTTCGTATCTTTCATCAATAATTTGATAGATTCAAAAAAAATATCTTTTGATTCAAAAGTAAGTTCCAAATTAGTATCAATTTTTCTGAAATTTAATTTAGGAGAATCATAATAAACTGTCTTAGGTCCCACTATTATAGCATCTATACTTTGTCTAATAAATTGAGTTAAGTTATTAGATATAGGAGAGGAGATAGATTCTCTATTATTTGATTTGGATTTATAAAAACCTTCTTTGGATAAAGCTGACTTTATTAATATTTTTGGAATTCCGCTTTGGATTCTACTTATATATCCACCTAAAAATTCATTTGCTATTTCCTGTATTTCCAATGAGAATTCAATATCAATATTATTCTCTCTTAATATTGTAATTGAGTTAACTTTTTTTACTAAAGGATTGGGATCTTTAATCCCTAAAAAAACTTTTTGAGGTTTGTATTTCAAAAGTAAGTCTAAACACGGAGGGGTTCTACCAAAATGAGAACAGGGTTCGAGGGTAACGTACAGATTATGCTTTTCAGAAAAGTTCTCTCCTAATTTGAGATACGCTTCTCTTTCTGCATGATTAAAACCGGTTTTTTGAGTATGGGCACTACTTAGTATATTATCATTTAAATCAGTGATAACACAGGCTACGGGTGGGTTGGGAGAAGAATAACCCATAGCTAATAAGGAATTAATCTTTAATTCAGATATAATTCCTTCAGAAATCAAGTAAATTCAGGCTTTATTTGAATATTTATCATAAATCTCAACAAACGGAGCTGCGATAAAAATTGAGGAATATGTTCCAATAAAAATTCCAAATATTAATACAATTGCAAAATCATATAACTCAGATGCTCCCCCTAAAATTATAGCTATAATAGAAATTAGCGTAGCAAGAGAGGTATTAATTGTTCTTCCTAAGGTTTGGTTTATAGAAATATTTACAATCTCAGTAAATGTGTGTGTATTTTTTCCTGTACTATTTTCTCTAATTCTATCAAAAATTACTATTGTATCATTGATTGAATAGCCCAATAATGTCAGGAGAGCGGCAATTATAGGAACACTTGGTTTAATTTGAAAAGCACCCATAAAAGCTAACGAGAACAATAAATCATGGAGTAGTGCAAAAGAAGCACCCATTGCAAATTTAAACTGAAATCTAAAACTTAAATATATTGTCATGATAATCATAGTATAAATCAAGAGGGATATACCGGTTGAAGTTAACTCATTTCCTACAACGGCACCCACTTCATCCGCTGATAAAATATCTTCATTCTTTAAGGATAGTCCTGTCTTGAGTGAAATTATAAACTCTTCAATTTTTGGTTTTTTTGTTTCAGAAGAATTTTCAGTTTTATTTTTTTGATTATAGTTAATAATTCTTGGAACCGAATCTAGACCAACATCTATTTGGAATTGATTTTTTTCTTTGTCTAGGAGTATTACAATCGCTTTAATTTCTTCTGAGTCAAAAAATTTAAGCACTGACTCTTTATTATGTTCTTTAGGAAGTTGTACTACAGATCTTAATCCTCCATTAAAATCTAGGGAGTGTGCAAAGCCTTTGTGTATTCCATATGTTATTATAAATCCAACGACGATCAAAAAAACAGAAGTGGATAAGGAAATAAATTTATATTTTGAAAAATTAAGCATTTTTTACCTCATAGGATTTGAATCCCAATCGTAAAGATTTTATATTTGTAAAGTTTACCATTAAATTAAATAAGATTCTACTGAATATGAGAGAAGTAAACATGGAAGTAATAATACCCCAACAAAGGGTAATAGCAAATCCTTTAATTGGTCCATTCCCCAGTCTTACCATCAAGATACCAGAAATTAGAGTTGTTATATTACTATCAAAAATTGTGGAAAATGCATTTTCAAACCCATTTGAAATAGACAGGGAGAGAGACTTTCCAGCAATTAATTCTTCTTTGATTCTTTCATAAATGATAACGTTTGCATCAACAGCCATACCGACAGTTAAAACTATCCCTGCAAAACCAGGAAGGGTGAGTGTAAAATCCATCAAAGATAATAAACCCATTAGAATCGTAATATTTGATAACAAGGCAATATCAGCAATGATTCCTGCTAATTTATAATAAAATATCATATAAACCATTACCAGTACAAATCCAATAAATACAGATTTAAAGCCAACCTGAATGGACTCAATACCCAAGGTAGGTCCAATAAATCTCATTTCTAAAATAGAAAGTGGAATAGGAAGTGCTCCCTCACTAATAATATTGGAAAGCCTAAGTGCTTCTTCTTGTGTAAAACTTCCTGTGATTTCAGCATGTCCCCCTGCGATTGGATCATTGATTTGTGGATTTGATATAACTTTATCTCCCCAAATAATTGCTAAATTTCTACCTTTGTTATTGGTAGTTACATCTAAGAATTTTTCAGATCCTGCAGGAGTAAGTGAAAAAGAAATTGTCCAACCATAGCTATTAGAATTGTAACTCGGTCTTGCATCAGTTAAGTCATTTCCACTGAGGGCAATTGCTCTTTCTAGTACTACAAATCTTCTAGGGAGTAGGGGACTGTTTTGCTTATTTCCTCTTGCCCAATATGTAAAAATTTTAAATTTATCGGTAGGAATTTTGTATTTCACTTCAAGATTACTTAAGAAGTCATCTTGGGCTTTTTTTGATGCTTTGTTTTGAATCATATTTTGAAAAATAACTATATCTGTTTTATCTCTTTCATTTTTAGTTACTAATTCTTCTTCACTTTGATCAATTAACTTTTCAAAATTTCCTCTTCTGTCTCCTTCTGAGGGCTCTTCTAATCTATACTCTACAGTTTCTGTACTCTGTAAAATTTCTAAGATTTGAGTTGAGTTGGAAACCCCAGGAAGTGATACTTCGATTGAATCCTGATCTTTTTGAATTCTAACCTGTGGTTCTGTTAAATTTTGATTGGTTAGTCTATTATCTATGATTAATTTAGCTTTTTCTAATTCAATTAGCTTTCTACTCTCAGTTAATTCAAAAGATGCTTCTAAATCTTCGAGTCTTTTCTTTGCTTTTTCTTTATCGGATGAAGACTTATCATTAGAATTGATGGTGTCGTTCAGATCGCTAATTTCTTTCGCATAGAGACTTTTTAATTTTAAGATATAATTATCAAAATCACCCTTTAGAACAACCCTCATACCACCCTGTAAATCTAAGCCCAATTTGATTGTCATAGATTTACCTTTTCTTAAGAGTTTTTCAACATCAGTTGGAACCAAAGTATTTTTTGATTCAATAAAAAGTTCTATATTTTCTTGGGAAATTTGATTTATTTGAGCGGATGTTATAAATCTACCAGTAACAAGAAACTTATCATTAGCAGGTAATCCATCTTCAGGAGAAGGCTCGATTTTATACTTTCCAGAAAGATTATAATCATTTTTCCATCTAGTGGTAAAATTATTTAATAATTTATCCGATTCTTCCTTAGAGAGTTTTTTTGATTCTGGATGTATTACTAATTCCAGTTCTCTTTCAGCAAAATTTGGATAAAGCAGAACTCCTGCAATTAAAAGTATTAATAATGGAAAAAATATCCATGCGGATGACTTCAAGACAAACTCCTTATTTGTAAATCTTCATTTATTTCTAAATTTGCTAAAAATTCTTGTATTTTGATTGGTGCGGGAAGACGTATCACCCCTTAATCTATAAATAGCAAATATTATAATTAAACTTATAATTAGTAATATTTTTTTATTATCAGAAAGAAAATGTAATACGGGATTAGGTTGGTTGGATGGAGCAGGTTTAGATTTTTCAACTTTATTCGATTGCACTTCTTCTTGAGCTGGTTTTGGGAGAGTGCTTTCAACTTTTGGTGTTTCTACTATTTCAGGTGTTATCTCAGCAGTTTCTTCGGAAGATTTTAAATCATCTAGATATTCTGGATTGAAAATTGCACTTTCTTCCAGCCAATACTGATTTGCTAATTTATTATTATCCCGTGAATACCCAAACTGAGGAGAAGGAGAGTCCATATCTTTTTTAGAAGCATTCTGACTTTTCTTGGAGTTAGTAGAAGTCAGTTTTTTCTTTCTTATAGAATATTCTTCTGTAAAAATAGGAACAGAAAGACTGAAAAGTATGATAAGAAAAAGTATATATCGAATAAAAATTTGAACTTTCTTCATTGTATTTATCATGCTATCGAATTGAGGGAAAGAAGCAAAATCAATTAAGAAACTTTTTTCTTTGTAATTACATTTGAATTGAAAGTAACATTTGTATCTTTTGCAATATTAATTACAACAGTTTCATTATTATCTCTAAATTCAATTATTTTGCCGTGAATACCACCACTTGTTACAATAGAATCTCCTTTTTGAAGACTGTCTATCATTTTCTTTTTTTCTTCTTCTTCTTTTCTTTGTGGTCGTATAACCAGAAAATACATCATCAGAAACATAATGGGTAGAAGGATCAATGTGGAAACTAAGGATTTAGTAGTATCCTGACCTTCCTGTGCTAAAATTAACAGAAAAGGATATGCATAAAAATTCATAGATATACTCTTTAAAATCCTTTCATATTTTCAATCTTTTATTTGGAATATTATTTATTTGCTAATTTTTAAGTTCGGGAATCAGCGATTATTTTCTTAAAATAGGAATGTACTTCTCCTGAGAGTAAGTGATTGCGAGCTATGAAAAATCCTGATTCAATAGAGTTTTCTTTCCCCATTAAAAAAAGAGCTACTCCCGTATTCAATGCTACTTTAAGGGCACCGGTTGAATTTTCTCCATTCAATATTTTTTCAGATAAACGCACTGATTCTGATCTATTGATTGCAAATACTTCCGATGGGTTTAAATTTTCTAACTTTAATACTTCCGGATTAAATTCATGCTTGGTTATTTTTCCATTATCCAGTAGTACAAAATGAGTAGTTTGAAAAATTGAAAACTCATCAAACCCATCATTGGAATGACAAATGATTGCTTTTTTACAATTTAAGTTTTTTAATACATTTGCATATATTTCTAAAAGATTTTTATTATAAACTCCCACTAATTGATAAGCTGGAGAGAGTGGGTTACTAAGTGGCCCGATTAAATTAAAAACTGTTCTAAATCCTAGTTCTTTTCTTACAGAGGCGGCAAATTTCATGGCTGGATGCCAATGGGGAGCAAATAGAAAAGTAAAGTTATGCTTTAAAATTCTTTCTGCAATTTTTTCATGATCTCCAGTATAGACATATCCAAATTCATCTAAGAAATCACTCGATCCACAAAGGGAAGATACAGATCTATTTCCGTGTTTTGATACTTTAATTCCCAATGATCCTAGAGTAATTGCAGTCAGGGTAGATACATTGATAGAATTTTTTCCATCTCCTCCTGTACCACAAGTGTCTAAAAAGTCATGGGAATTCATTTGATTTACTTTAAAAGATGCATCCCTAACTGCTCTAACAAATCCAGTAATTTCATCTATGGTTTCTCCTTTCATTTTTAAGGCAGTTAAAAATGAAGATAATAGTATCTCAGAAATATTTCCTTTCATAACTCCCTCAATAAAAGAATAGGCTTCTTCTTGAGTTAAGTTCTCTTTCTCTATTATTTTTTGAATGTATATAGATGGATTCATTTTTTTTTGTTATACGCTGATATGATATTTTTTATATTTAGAAGTTCTCGATTCGAAATAAGGTATCTAATACCAGAAAATACTGTGATACCTGTAGTTAATAGCATAATGTAATAAGGTAAAAAGCTAGCAATGTAATTCAAATGGGATGTGATATTATCCATTGAGTTCATAACATTGACGAATTGCATAAAACTATCATTAGCAATTTGAAATCCCATTTTTCCAGAATTTCTCTGTGTTTCATAGATTTGATTTATAATTTTTCGTTGTCCTGTTGAAACTACTATAAATAAAGTTAGTAAAATAACTATTGCTCCCATCTGAAAAAAAGTTTTTAGTTTGGCTATTTTCGTAGTTTGAACACTTTTGCCCTGTAAAATTCCAATGTATCTCAAGGAAGTTATTAACATATCCCTTAAAACTATCAAAAATAACATCCAAGTTTCCACTTGTTCATTTAATATTAAAAAAGTAGCAAAAGCCCCTAAAACTAAAACTTTATCAGCTAAAGGATCTAAAAATTTTCCAAATTCTGTGGTTTGATTCCATTTTCTAGCCAGATATCCATCAATTAAATCTGTGATGGATGCTATTAAAAAAATACTGAATGCTAGAATATTATAAATAAGTTCTTCTTGAAATAAAAAATATATAAAAACTGGAACTAATAATATTCTAACTACTGTTAAAAAATTAGGGATGTTTAAGTTTTTTTTATCTTCTATATTCAATTTAAATCTCCAATCAAATTATCAGGAAAAAAAACACCCTCCATGTCATACTCAGCAAATGAAGTAATACGTACTTTCCCAAGCTGTCCAACTTTTAGCTTATTAGGATCACAAAAAACAACTTCATCTATTTCAGGTGCATCTTGAAATCGTCGTACAATAGCTTCATTTTTGTTTACTTCATCTACAATAGCAGGATATTCTTTATCAATTCGACTGAGATGAATATCTTTTAATTTTTCTAAATGAAAGTCCCTAATCAAATTAATTCTTGATGCTTTTTCAATTTCCGAAACAGTCTCAGTCATCAATCCTGCTTTCGTTCCATCCTGTGGGGAAAAACTAAATAATGCTAATTTCTCGGGTTTAATGTCTTCAATAAATTCTAAAATTTGATCAATGTCTTCTGATGTTTCTCCCGGGTAGCCTATGATGATAGAAGTTCTAATTTCCAAATTTTCTATTTCTCTAGCCTTCTTAAACAAATCCTTAAAAAAAGATAAACTCCCTGTTCTATTCATTGTCTTAAGAACCCTTTCCGAAACATGTTGGATGGGTGATTCAAAGTAGGGTGCAATTTTTTTGTTTTCTTTAAATAAATCTAAGAGTTTAAAAGTTTTTTTATCGGGATACAAGTAAAGTGGTCTAATTATTTTAACCTTTTCTATATTAGAAATATCATTGATTAATTTTTTTAATACATCAGTATCACGACCATAAAATACTGTGTCTTGAGAAACGAGACAAATTTCTTTGGCTCCCAATTCAACAGCTTTATGAGTATCACGCAATACATTTTCGGGGGAATAATCTTTGAATTCACCTCTTAAATTTGGTATTATGCAAAAACTACATCCTCGATTGCATCCATCCGAAACCTTAATAAAGCTATATGGTTTATTGATTCTCTTTTTGGTAAGTTTTTCTCTGTCTTTTAATTCTTGATTGATTTCCGCGATTTCAGAAAAATAAGAGGGAAATTGGGTTTTTATTAATTCAGCTGCATTTTTGTACTTTCCAGTACCGAAAACTAGATCAACCTCAGGAATATCATCTTTGATTTCATCAGGATATCTTTCTGCAAAACAACCCGCTACGATCAACTTTTGATTTCTCTTTTTTTTTACTTTAACTGCTCGAAGAATTGTATCAATTGTTTCTTCGGTGGCAGATGTTATAAACGTACAGGTATTAATTAAATGAAAATCAGAATTTTCTGCTTTATCGGACGAAATGAGCCCTTCTTTTTCGAGGGACTCTGCCATGTGATTGGAATCAGCTATATTTTTGGGACAGCCAAGGGTAGTTATAAAAAAAGTTTTTTGAGAGCCCCTAGGCTGAGTCAAAATCAATCTCCCATTTCTTTTATGATAAATTGTGTGCTGTCATAGGGACTTGGAGCTTTGAAGTAAATTTTCCGTGTAAGTTTTCCGGGTCGTCCCATTTTAATTCTTTCTTTACCATTTTGAATCATATCTACAGCACCACCATCTCCAACCTTAATTTCCAATCTATCTTTAGCTTCTAATTGCTTGGTTTCTCCAGCAGAAATTAAGCCTCTTTCTCCTGTTTGGCCGTCTATAATAAATTCAGCATAACTTGCTTTTATAAAAAATAAGGTAACTTGAATGGGTACATCTCCAGAAGGTTTTTTGGGAGAACCAGCCCTTTCATCACTGAGGGTTATGAGAACTTTTGCTGAGTTTTCAGTGATTGCTTGAGTTAGTACTTTAATTTCTCTGCGTAAAGACTCCAACTCTGGATTATTGTAACTTAAAAGTGATTCTTCGTTTACTTTGGATTTAAAAAAATACACTTTCTTATCAGGAAATACATTAAATCCAATGACTGCTATATTCTCATCAGAGGATCCTTTTTCTACCCCTTTGATAAAAATCTTACATTGTTGATTATTCACACTAAAAGTAAATCCTTGGTCAGGTGTTAGGGTAAAGGGAACACTAGAGCCCTCTAATACCGTTTGGGATTCAAATTTCACATCAGATGGAATAAAGGATCCAAATTTTCCCTCATCTAAGAGACTATTTGGATTTGAATTTTCTTCTTCTCCAGGCTTGGTATCATAGAGATAAGAGAATCCTAAGATACCCCCCAAGACCAAAATGACTATAATGATTGGAAGTAGGGCTCTGTTTTTTTCCAATTCAACGGCTAACATCTTAACTGTGGGTTTTGTCAATTCTTCTAAAGGAAGTTGACTCTCCTCATCCTGCTCACCCCGATAGAGGTTGAGCATGTGGGATGTATCTAGTTTTAAATAATCAGAATAAGTTTTTAAAAATCCAATCGTAAAGGTTTCGGCTGGAAATAAGCTGTAATCTTCGCTTTCTAAAGCAAGAATGAATTTCATTGCAATATTAGTATCTTTTGAAACATCTTTTACTGAGAGATTTTTCTCTTCCCGAGTTTCCCGTAGTATTTGTCCGACTCTTTTTGCACTCACTGACCTGATCTCCGTTTATTGATTGTTGCTAACCAACGGGTTATTCACAATTTTAGCATTTCCGCTTATATGATAATTAAATATACCGTCTTCAATTTCTGTATCGGGATTAAATTTTGAATACTCCAAAATTGTTTCCTTTCCTCTAGCGTCTTTTCCAATTGCTTTATATACAATATAATCATTAGAATTGACGTACAAAGTCATATTTTCAAATCCACCGATTTTTTCTCTTTGCTCTAAGGATAATACAAAGTATTCCTTTCCATCTTCTAGTTTTTGGGGTTGATTGATAGAATCAAATTTATAATGATATTTTCGAAAGATTCTATTTAATCCTGGTATTGAATTTGCCTGAAAAATTGGCTCTCCCGATGTATTATTTTTAGAAATCTCCAAGTCCTGTTTTCCTACGGCTCCAATTTTTTTGATAAAAATCCAGAGAGTTTTACCATCGGAAACAATAGTATCCCCTTCGGGGTTGCTAAAATCATATCTAATTTTACCCGGAGTCTTATAAGAGCAGGATCCCTTCATTTGGGTAGATTTTTTGTTATTATTTATGGTAATTGTGAAATCGGAAGTATAGCTTTTTAGTTCTGAGTAGCGTTTTTTTATTTTTTTGACAACTTCGGAGGGTGAATTCCAATTATGTGCCTGTGCTAATAGGAAAGATGGAAGCAAAAGTAGAAAAATGAATAAGTATTTCATAGTATCTATAAGTTCTTCTATCCACTCTTTTCTACCCTAATGATTATGTTAAGAAAAATATTGGTTCAAAGTTTTCGGTTCGAATAAAAAGTCTATAGTGTTAATCATCTAAAAGTGCCTGTATTTTTTTAATTTATACAGGCAGTTAAAAAATTAGTTATATATAGCATTGAAGAAATCAGACACAGCACAACCGGGTTGACCCACATCAGTAATGCCCCCATTTTTATCGAGGCAAAAAATCTGCCACCATCTCTGGGTTTGACTGCTCGAGGCATTATAGGTTCTTACCAGTCCGGAACTCTTGAATACTTTTACGATAGCACCGGAGTTAGCTATGGTTCCATCATTTGAATAGGTATAGACACTATATCCCAATCTACTCTGATTCCAGGCTGTACCCTTGATTGTTACTGTTTCTGGTCCTTTTCCCTTAGTAACATCTACATCAAGAGTTAAGTCTCCGTTTAATTTGGACTTTTGATTATAAACAACCTGGCATTTAAATCCCCCATCCAAACAGCTGGAAGATCCATATTCCAGATGGGAATCTAAATCTTTTGGAGTGTCATTCCAAGTAAGTACAACTCTCACTTCATTAGAAATAAGAATTGGTGATACAAATACGTTTTGATTTCCTGAACTTGAACCTGCAGAAATTACAGTTTGATAAGTAGTTATAAAATCTTTACCTGCAATTTCAAGAGTATAGTTTCCTGCAGGTACATCGGGAATTGAATAGGAACCATCTTTACTCGATGTTGGGGAATTTATTGTAATGGATTCTATTTTTTTGTTTGATTTATCGAGAGCCAAATCTCCTGATCGGTTATTTATGCCGGGACGTAAGGTTGCAGTTAATTCTGCTGTTACTTTTGAATTATTAAAAGCATTGTATATGATTCCCGATATAGAGGCAGGAGTCTGTGAACCGGGAATCATGGTAATAATATCAAAATTAGTTGTAGCACCACCCTGAATATTTACCAATCCTTCCACATTTACATATCCTGGTGCGGAGAATTTAAGTTTCCACTGACCGCTATTTACTTGAAAAATGGAGTAAATAGGAGCATTTGTAAAGTTAGTAGTGCCACTACTCAGGGTAGTTGGATTTACGGGTGAGGTTGGTCTAAGCCCTGATGTTGGATGCACTAATTCTAAATTATAACTATCTTTAAAACTTAATCCACCGGCTAAAATAATCTTTCCAGTTAAATTACCCCTTTCTCCAGATTCTACCACCTGTCCATTGGCAGTTGTATTACCACCGGATGAATTTACGATAATCGGAATGAGAATTTCTTCATACCCTGATTTTGAGATTCTAACAATATAGTTTCCAGGGTCCATATTTGAAATTAAATAATTACCATTTGTATCTGTAGAAGTATCTCCAACTAAAATATCTGCCCTTGCCCCTGTGCCGGGGTTTATACGGGGAATAGAAAAAGGTAAAGAGTCTTGATCTTTATAAACAGTTTGGCTGAATGTTACGATATTGGGGTCGGGATTGGAGTCAACACCCAGTGATACAGTTGCTCCGGCAATAGGGAGAGTGCTTATCCCATCGGTGAGTGTGCCTGTAATTGTTCTTCGTGGTAAATGCAAAACAGATGTTACTAAACTTAAGACCCCGCCAAAATTGGGAACTAATGTGTTATTGATCTCTGCTTTCATGGAAGTCGAACTGAGGTGCTTCAATGGATCAAAAACTATCAAAGAATAAGATCCCTGTCGGAAAAGATATTGATTATTCGATTGAAATACAGATGAGCTTATATTAGTAGAAGATTGTATACTGGAACTCGATAGAAGAGAAGCAGTTTGGAATTGGCTAATGGAATAAGCCACTCTAAGTCCATCGGCTACAGATGAGCAAGTGGGTGATGTGGAAGTAGTAAGTGGAATTGAAACTCCTGCAACTTGTGACACAAGTGAAGTGTTTTCACAAAGGGTATTTAATGAAGGAAGGTTAATAACCTTGGAGGATCCATCAAACTTATAGGTTCCATTTGCTCCGGTGGTAGTAATATGAGCGACAGGATTGGAAGAATTATCAGTATTACCGAGTAGTAATACAAATAAACCGGGTATTCCTGGGTAAGCTGTGAAACCTGCCACTGTTCCACCATAGCTATTTTTAGTACCGGAAGAGAGAGTATCATAGACAACTGTTTGTCCTTCAATGTAACCCCTATGAGTAGAGGGAGTTAGGGATACAGCCTGAACAGAAACGTCCTGCCCATTTAAAGTAATTACAGAGGGAGGGGTACTTTCAAATCCGGGAGCAGAAATGTAATATTCCCATTTTCCTGCTACGGCTGTAAAAAATACTGTTTTATTGTCTGGCTTTACCTCATAGACCTTATTTTGGAAAGAGTCATAGGTCCAGGGTCCCATGCCCTGATTTTGAATAACACAAGAGGATGAAAAATTACTAGATAGGCAGGCTGCTAAACAGGAAGTTATGTGTGTACAGGCTTCTCTTATCCAAAGGCTTGCTAGATTTTTCAATCTATCATCAGAGCCTGAAATTAAATAGGCAAGATTAGAAGGTGCCTGTGTGTTTGCCGGTTTAAAGTTAATTGATGCCCCTTCAATTCTGGGGGGAGAGTTATTGATTCCACTCACGAAGCCTGTTATATTGGAGGGAAGGGGAACTATTTTTAGCGGTACGGTTTGAGAAACAATTGTTGAGTTTCCTGAATAATTGGGTGTAAAAATAAAGGAAGCTCCTGCTGGATAAAATCCATTCTTGCTAACTTCTACTGAATAAACTCCCTGGCTTAGATTAAAATTAAAACTGAATTTTCCTGAACTATCAGAAGTCGTTGTTGAGAGATTATTTCCGCTGGAGTCTTTAAGCAATACAGTAAATCCTCCTAAGTCTAGGTTTGGATTAGCTATATTGGATAGAGTCCATTCACCAATAACTAGCGGAGCAGTGGGAGATGGAATCCATGTTAAATAAATATTACTTGGTGTAATAGAAGTTATAGTAGTTGGATCATTTCCTAAAAATATAAAACGAAATGGAACTATTTCATCTTTGTATGGTCTATTTAAGGATAAGAAGCTCGATCCTTCGATGAAAATCTTATAATTATCATTTGCCATGTTCTGTACAACAAATTCATAAACTCCAAGGTTATTTGTAATAGTTCTAGATATTTCTACATCATTGGAGCTCAATAGTTTTACAGTAACCCCTGCTAAGAAAGCATTAGGTACTACAATAGTCCCACTTTGATCAGTAAATACTTGGGATTTTACAGAGCCGCTAATAGAGGAGGGGCCACTGCTTAAGTAATATCTGGTTGCAACGATCATATTTACATTAACAACATTTGTTCCATTGGCGGTTGGATCAAAAATAAAGTTAAAATCCTCATAACTATAGTTAAGCCCATTGCTTGTATTTATTAAAACTCTATAATTTCCATTGTTGAAATCTGGAATTGAAAAAGAATATTTTCCCGTCGGGCTGAGTTTGGTTGTTCCCAAAACTTTTCCATTGGCAGAAATTAACTGTACTGTCACCAGTGATAAATTCAAACCGGAATCATTTGAACAATCTATAGAATTACCATCTCGGGAACATTGAGTTGCAGATATGCTTCCATTGATGACAACGGATCCACTCGTCGGGACATCCTGGAGAGGTGTTTGAACAATTTCAGGTAGTTTGACACCGTTGCTGTCTAGGCTGGAGTCGAGTTCAGTGGGAGTTCCCCCCATTAAAGCTGCCATCCAGGGAACCATATTACCACCACCTGCAGCACCACCACAGGCTTGAAGAAACATAAGTAGAAGAGTAAATATTGGTATTTTAAGACTTAATTTTTTTAACATTTTTTGCTCCATTTTTCAATTATTTTATTTTTCACTTTTTTTAGAAGGTAGGGAAATCCATTGCTTTTTTAGATCTAGAATCTTTATGTCTATCAGTTTTCAATAACTCCCTCAATAATACTTCCTATTAAACCATTCGGATATAAATTCTCAATTTAGTCAATAAAATTCAAGATATTTTAGATCTCTTTTCCATATTTTAGGAAAATTTCATCTTGAATCTGTTCAATAGATTCCAGTTTCCATGACTTCATCTCAAAATTGGGGAGAGCTGTATTACCGGAAATAATTCCGGAGAGTTTTTTTTCCCCAATTAAATAGGGAACTATGGTTAGATAAATTGTTGTGACTAGATTATTTTCAAAAAATATACTATTTAGACTCGGACCCCCCTCTAAGAGATATTTGGTATAACCCAAAGAGCCTAAATATTGTACTACATCTACCGGGGAGATATTATTTTTTCCCAGGACTTTTATTGTTGCAAAATCCTTTAAATCATTGGAAATTTCTTCAAAACGCTCTTCTGTGGTTATAATTAGAGGTTTTATACGGGTATTCTGGAATACATTTAGTTTTGGAGACAAGGTTCCTTTTCTAATTAAAATCAAAGGTAAGGGTTCATTGCCAGTAGTATATCTTAAATGTATTACAGGATTATCATTGATGATAGAATTTTTACCTAAAATTAAAACTTCATGTTGGCTTCGATAATAATCCATTTTGGCTTTATCATTTTTTGAGGTGAGTCCATACCATTTTCCATCCGGTCTTTCTACTTTTCCATCTATTGTCATTGCCATATTTATTGCTAACGTATAGTTTATCATTGTTTATCTTTATTTTCCTCTATTATTTCCATTTCCCTGTAGTAAATATTAGACAATCTCCGGAAGCAAGATCCACATTTAGTGGATGCCTTAGTGACGAGTGTTAGCTCTGTGAGATCATAAATTCCATCATGAATGGCTTTGATAATTTCTTCTTCTTTAATTAAATGACAGGTGCACAAATATCGGGGTCTGGCACCGCTCATTATTTTTAAGATTTCTTCTTCATCATTTTCCATTTAAATTTATATATAAGGTAAAGTATGTGTTATTTTTATGCCATTTTAAAATATTAAAAATTAAATAGAATCAATTTTTAAGAGCGTTTTAAAAGAATTTACTAATAAACTAATCATAATTTTATTTTTTGACGTTTTGTTACGAAATATTTCATTCAAGACTTTAAAAAAAATATACAATGAGATAAATTACATTTTTAATTTAAAAAATTAGAGTAAAGAAATTATTTCATTTGAAGATTTAATTAGAATAACGCAAAAGTCGAATATTCATATAATATAGAAATTGTAGAGCAGTATAAAATTCTACATAAATAAAATAATAGAGAAATCTTTTAATTTTATAAAAAGAAGTGACATTTGTATATCAGTCAATACTCTTAATTCTGATTTGAAATTAATTTTTAGGAAATGGGAATGGATACTATAATGAAAAGGGCATCTTTCAAAGAGTTATTTGGATGGTGTATGTTTGATTTTGCAAACTCCTCTTATACAACTGTAATTATAACGGTTATATATGGAGATATTTTCAGCAGGCTAATTGTTCCTGCTATTGAAGATCCAGAAAATCCATATAGAAATGGGAATATCTTGTGGGCTATTGCCCTGGCTATTTCTTATGTACTCGTTGTTATTTCAGGCCCTATTTTTGGTGCTATAACTGATTTTTCATCCTACAAGAAAAAGTTCTTATTCGGAAGCTATCTGCTCTGTATTTTATCGACCGCCCTTTTATTTTTTGGACATAAGGAAGGACAAATTTGGATTCCATTTATATTAATAATTATTTCTAATTTTGCGTTTGCATCGGGTGAAAACTTTGTCTCTAGTTTTTTGCCCTTTTTGGGACCAAAGGAGGACCTTGGAAAAATATCGGGTTATGCCTGGGGTATAGGATATTTTGGAGGATTGGCCAGTGTCGCTATAGTGCAGAGTTTGGGGAGTATAACATCTGAAAATTTTCAAAATTTACAATGGGTGGGACCATATACGGCTATCTTCTTTTTGATCGCAGGGATTCCAACATTTCTATTCTTAAAGGAACACACTCCCTCCCATACGAAACCGGAAGGAAGATCCTATGTTGAAATTGGTATAAAGAGAGTTTTATTTACCTTAAAAGATTCCGCTAAATTTAAGGATATGTCCTTGTTTTTACTCTCTATTTTCTTTTCCATGGCATCTTTGGGGATAGTCATTAGTTTTGCATTTATTTATGGTGCTCAGGAAGTGAAAATTGAGGACAATCATAGGGTAGTTATGTTTGTTGCCCTTCAATTTACAGCCGCTTTTGGAGCTGTACTATTTGGTTTAATACAGGATAAATTGGGAGCTTTAAGAACTTTTAACTTAACTCTAGTAATGTGGATAGTCTCCATTATGGCAATTTTTTATGTAAATCAACTTACTGAGTTTTTTAATACCAGTCTTGGATTAAGTCTCAATGTAAAATGGGTCTTTGTTGGAATAACCTGTATTGCAGGAATGGGACTTGGTTCCACACAAAGTTCTAGCAGGGCAATTGTAGGAATGTTTTCCCCTCAAAGTAAGATTGGTGAATTTTATGGATTGTGGGGACTCTCTGGAAAATTAGCCGCGGCTGTTGGACTTTTTGCTGTATCTTTTTTACAGAGTATCTTTGATTTTAAAAGTTCTTTTTTGATTATTGCCATCTTCTTTTTATTTTCACTTATCACAAATTTGTTTGTGAACGAAAAGAGGGGTAGAGAAGTTGCTATAAATTACAAAGAAGACTTTTTTAGTTAAAATTAGGGGACAAGATGAATTTTTCAGATGATGATTATGAAATTTACCAAAACCAAAGAAAACTGGCAATGAAAACTATTGATGATTTAACCCAATTAAAAATAGATTTATTAGAATCTGAAAAAAAAATCCCTAAATTTATAAATAATGCCATAAAACATCTAAAAAACAGATTTTTAATAGATGAGGAAGCTAAAAAAGAAGAGAAATATCGATAAAAGAAAGGTGCTAACTGCACCTCTCTTTAAATAAGGACTAAAATATAAAATGTCTAATGGCACTAATTTGTTTTTTTAGTTCTCCTCTAAAATCAGGATGAGAAATAGAAATTAAAAGTTCTGCTCTCTCCTTTAAGGTTTTACCATGAAGATTTACAGATCCATACTCAGTTACAATATAGTGAACATGTCCCCGTGTAGTAACAACTCCAGCCCCCAAGTTTAATTCAGGAACTATTCTTGAGACTTTTCCACCGGCCGCCGTGGAGGGTAGGGCTAGGATTGGTTTACCCCCATTTGATTTGGCAGCACCCCGAATAAAATCCATCTGTCCGCCGATACCTGAAAATATTTTATGTCCAATCGAATCAGCACATACCTGACCCGTTAGATCTACCTGTATTGCAGAATTGATTGCTATTACCTTATCATTTTTTCTTATGATATTAGTATCATTGGTTCTATCACAGGGATGAAACTCCACATAGGGATTATCATTGACAAAATCAAAAAGACGCTTGGAGCCAGCAACAAAGCTGGTTACAATTCTTCCCGGATGAACATTTTTATATTTATTTGTAATAACACCGGATTCAAAAAGATCAACTACTCTATCCGAAAACATCTCAGTATGAATCCCCAAATCATGTTTGTTTTTTAGTCTCATCAAAACTGCATCCGGAATTCCTCCAATCCCCATTTGTAAAGTAGATCTGTCTTCGACCAAATCGGCGACCAATTCTCCTATTCGGGCTTCTATATCTGTCTCAGGATCGCTCTTATGCTCTACTAAAGGTCGATTTGTGTGAATGAATGCTTTTATATCCTTAAAGGCGACTAGTGAATTTCCATGTGTACGAGGCATTTGTTCATTTATTTCAGCGATAATTATTTTAGAGTGATCTGCCGCCGCTTTTGCTGTATCAACCGAAGTGCCGAGAGAACAAAATCCATGAATATCCGGTGGAGAAAGTTGCAAAAGGGCTACGTCGAGTTTTACCTGTCCCGATTGAAAAAGGGAAGGGATATCCGATAAAAAGATAGGCATAAAATCAGCCCGTCCTTCTTCAATAGCCTTTCTTAGGGGAGCTCCCGTAAAAAGTGATACAGAAAAAAAATGTCCCGTCATTGATGGTTCTGCAAATGATGCGGAACCCGTAGTATGTAAATGATATAATTTAACATTTTCAATATCCTTTCTTTTGGACATTGCATCTATTAATGATGAAGGGGTAGCGCAAGCACCATGTATAAAAACATTTTGATTGCTTCCTATATGTTTCACTGCGTCTTCGGGACTTACTGCTAATGATTTCCAATTATTATTCATTTATCTCTCCTGTAAAATTAATGTATTTGAGTATTATTTCTTATATTTAATAGTTTATATAAAAAATTAAGATTACCCTTAGTATTTTAAAATATATTTTAACATTAGTTGAATGCCTCTATTTTTGCAACCCTGTATAAATAAAATTTAATTTAAATTATTCTACTTATTCTAATTATAAATTAACAAAAATTATTGAAATAGACAAATATCTATTCCTAGTCTTATTAAATTATAAATAGCCCGAATTGAAAATAGCTTAAAATTTAAATAAAATAGAAATCTAATATAATTTGCTGATTGAGTTATGGGTTATATATCTGATTAATTTTAATATATACTTATTGATTAGAAGTGAGATACTGAAAATTTATAATATATAAATGGAATGATTTTTATATAGAGAAAAAGTTTGTGGGATTAAATCTGTTATACAAAAAGCATAAATTGTATAACAGATAAAAAAAGAGTTATTACTTTAATAATTTTTCTACACCCTCACTCATCTTTTGGTATGATTTTTTTATTATCTCTAGACGTTTCTTACCTAATGCTGTGATTGCATAATATTTTCTTACTCTACCATTCCCTTGAACTTTAGTTGGGTTATGTTCTTCAATAAACCCTCCTTGCTTCATTCTTTTTAATACGGGATAAGAAGCGGCAATGTCAATTTCAATACCCATATCAGTTTGCATATATTTATATATTTCATAACCGTAATGAGGCTTTTTCTTTAGTAGGGCTAGGGCTGTTAGCTCAAGGAGTCCTTTTTTTAATTGATCTCTCCATGACTGGACTGAGGGTTCTTCTTCTTTGTTTGGCATATTTGATAACAAAATAAATAATAAAAAATGGACAATAAAAAAAAATGGATTCATAAATTTTCTTATCTGTAACTATCAAATATATTCAAATCAAATATTAAAAATTATAAAGATAGTGATTTTATTTATTATTTTAAATATATATCACAAATATTACAAAAAGAACATATATGTTAAAAGGCTTATTTTTTAAAAATATTAATTTATTATATAATAGAAAGTTTTATTTATATAAATAATTTATTTATAAAAATGATAATTGATTTTTTTCATTAACTATCTTAGAGGAAAAATAACTATTCTCATTTAATTTTTTTATTCATATAATTGCATTATGTACATCATAAGTTTTTAATTTTGAATTATTCATTAGAAATTACTTATATATTTTTTATTTCTCAAAAATTGTAATTTCTCGTAGTGGGGAGACTTCCTAATTACCTTAGTATGAAGGAATACACTTTCGGCAATATTAGAGAATCTCAAAATATAACTCTTGCTATCACGATTTTAATTTTATAAAAGATTTCTGATAAAATATAATAAGAAATGAGTAATAACTTTTGACGGAATTCAGTGAATACTCATTATTTTATACCTTAGACAAAAACTATGAAAAATGTCTCCCGAAGTAATACAGGATAATTGTCTAAAAATTTAAGTATTTATTGGTAAAAATATATCTGGAATATAATTTTGGAATGATTAAGTTGGGTTGTTCTATTATTTAATGCTTAATTTTAAGAGAATAGACGAAATATTTAAAGGGATAATCAATTATTCTTATGCATGAGCTTAACTTTTTTTATTAAAAATTTAGAACTTATATAAATTAATTTAAATTTTTTTGTAAAAAAATAATTTTTCTGTCTCATGGCAAAGGATTGATTACCGATATTTATAACGAGGGATCAAGGATGAACCCTCGAATTTAATAAAAACAATCTTTCGAAAGGAAGACGGATTTCATGGAGGAAACCGATGATTATTAACCACAACATATCTGCTATCAACTCTCATAAAGTTTTGAAGCAAAACAATGATTCTTTATCTAAAGACATGGAAAAATTATCCAGTGGTGTTAGAATTAACAGAGCTGGCGATGATGCTTCCGGTTTAGCAGTATCAGAAAAAATGAGATCACAAGTTAACGGCTTACGTAGAGCATCTGCAAACGCTGAAGATGGTATTTCTTTTATTCAAACTACTGAAGGATATCTTCAAGAAACTCAAGACATAGTTCAAAGAATCAGAGTGTTAGCAGTACAAGCCGCTAACGGTATTTACACTGAAGAAGACAGACAACAAATTCAAGTTGAAGTTTCTCAGTTAATTGACGAAATCGATAGAATCGCTTCTCAAGCAGAATTCAACAAAATGAAAATGCTTACCGGTTCTTTTGCTAGACTCAATCCTACCGCTAGTATGTGGTTCCATATTGGAGCAAACATTCACCAAAGAGAAAGAGTATACATCGAAACAATGACAACTGCAGGTTTAGGTTTAAGAAACCCAACTGTATTGACATTTATTTCTCTTTCAACAGCATCTAAAGCTAATGCTGCGATTGGTGTTGCTGATGATGCACTAAGAATGATTTCTAAACAAAGAGCAGACTTAGGTGCTTACCAAAACAGATTAGAGCATGCTATCCGTGGTATTATGAACGGATACGAAAATATCCAAGCGGCAGAATCTAGAATTCGTGATACTGATATGGCTGAGCAAATGGTTAGCCTTACACGTTTCCAAATTCTTTCTCAAGCTGGAACATCTATGCTTGCTCAAGCTAACACAAGACCACAGAACGTTTTACAACTCTTGCGTTAATCATTTCTTCCTTAAAATACCACGTGTAATGCGTGGTATTCAAAGAAGAGTTTTAAAACAAGCCGGCGAAAGTCGGCTTTTTTTATTTTTAAATAGGTTAATAGCTAAATTTCTTTTTCTTATTGTTCACAAAATCATATATGATCATTTGATTCAATTCCCCGGGGTGTGGATAGAAAATTCTTCCCTTGGATATTCTTGCAAACTGTTGAATAAAACTCTGTTCTCCGAAGTAATTCATATCCCATTCTGAAGTTAATAAAAAAGTATTGATGGATATATCATCTTCCGCACATAATTTAACCTCATTGAGGGCTTCCTCAAAATCAGATGGAACGGGTGGATAATTGATATGTAGCATAGAGCCTTCAAAGTGAGCTGTGGGTGCTCCATCAGTAATTAAGAAAATTTGCTTATTTTTAATTTGCTTAGTAGAAAGTAACTGTCTAGATAAACTCAATCCTTTTTGTAAATTTGTAAAGTAGAGGGGAACACTGCTTTCTATTTCTTCTTTGGTCATTTTAGCAAAATTGAATCTCAGCTTTATATATGGATTATAAATTGTAATAGGATATGGTTGAAGTGTGGGTATATCAGATATTTTGACTATCTTAGCCGTGCTACCAAATCCTACTACGACTAGCTTATCATCTTTATAATCATTTTTTATCAAAGTATCCATTGCCAATGTAACTTTTTTTGCGTTATAAAATCTTTGAGATCT
>CANGZW010000055.1 GCA_947458405.1 Leptospiraceae bacterium | reverse complement strand
GGTCAACAAAAAAACGTACCACAACTCAAACACATCGGGGGTGAGGTCGCATCCCAATACCCCCCATCTGCCCGAAAAAATGGGACAGACGGGGGAAGGTCAAGTGCAATGGGAAACATCCGGGGGGGACTAACGACGACAACGTACATTGCCGTTACTGTTACGATAGTTGTAGTCGGTATTACCAGAGTCGACAATTAAAAGGTAGTATCTCTCCGCGTCATACGGAGTAGAAGACCAGTAATAATCGCCATCTTTTTGCCATGATTCTGTTATATTTAACCTATATGCCTTCTTTAATTCATCTAATGTAGGCAATCTCATTTTCAGTGACTTACATCTCTTGTTAGCATCATCCCATGTTAGGCTTCCCTGATCTTCACTGAAACGAGATCTATGAATCTCACTTTCAGAAGCTTTATTTTCTACTAATTCTCGGATAATTTCAAGCTGTGTGCTCTCCTCAGTCACATTTGCACAAACTACACCAATTAGGCTTTCCGCTTTATGATTCTCAAATATATCCAATTCCCATTTTCCGTCATCCACCTTAACCCATTTGAGTTCCAAGATAGAAATCACTTCGTAGGTAGAATTATCACTCCCCAACTTCTTATTCACTGCCCAAAATCGTGTTCCAAATTTCCTCCAACTCTTGGTGGTGCCTGCCTCCATTGCTAGACTTAATTCTGTTATTGTAGGTAGTCTCATATTTAAACTCTGACAATGATCCTTTGCATCCTGCCAGGTTTTTTTACCCTGAAATGGGCTCCAATTGACAGGCGCAGGTTTTTCGGCCGACACTGTGGTATTTACTGCATAGGTAAAGACTGGGAATAAGAATAGAAGTAATGTGTACATTGTTTTTTTATTTAGCATGGTTTATAACCTCCTGCACTATTTTATATACATCACTATAAAGTCGGTTCTGTTTTAACCTATTCAGGAATACTTTAGGCTGTATTACAGAATTAGAATCATCCTCAACCTTGAGTCTATGTGGTGGAATATCTCGGTTTTGTTCAATTGTACTTATATATTTTTTCATTGTACCTAATACCTTTATACCCTGTATTGTACTCTTCACATTTCTATGAATAATAAAAGAAGAGGGAAAGAAGGGTTCATTTATTAAAATTCTTGACATATCCAAGGCATAGAGTTTGGACTACAAATTACGCCTTTATCGTGATGGTAACTTTCTTTGCGGGAATTACCACTTAAGAGACTAAACATGTAGTAATGATCTATACTGCCTCCGGACGACGACGACCAGTATTCCGGGAAATTCCATGTTTTAGTCATCCCTGCCTCATAAGCAGCTTTTAGTTCGTCTATGGTTGGAAGTCTCATTCCATTTGATCTACATTTCAAATCAGCATTATACCAGTTCATTCGTCCCATATAATCCCACCCTCGTACAGATATGGACGACCTTACAGCCTTACGACATGCTTGATAGGCTCTCATTCGTTCTTTCTCATATTGTGCTTTTCTTATATCCTGTTTTCTTCGCTCTTCACGTTCTTTGGCCTCCTTTATCGCCTGATACTTTCGATCTCTTTCTTCTTGATCTATCTCTTCTTTATCTCTATCATTAACGTACGTTACTTTCTTGGATCCATCGTATGCTGTCTTCAAAACAGTACCCTTCTCAGAGAGTGGGAAATCCCCTCTAAAATTGGAGTAAACTACAAAGGTACCATTTTTAACATCATCCTTCCAAGTTCCCTCATAAATATTGGAGTCACTAGATGAATAATAAATTCCTTTACCATTTCTCATTTCATCTTGAGATGAGCCATCGTAGTACTGAACAAGATCCTCATCTCTATTGGATTTAGTTTTTGTTATCAAAACACCCTTTCCTTTCAAGCTATCTTTGAATGTTCCTGTATAACTACTTCCACATCCCTCATAAGAGCCAGCACCATTTAACTTTCCCTTTTTGAAAGTCCCTTCGAGTTTACTTCCTCCGGGATAACTGAGAGTCCCTTTTCCATTTTCACAGTCCCCTTCTGAGCAGGTTCCCAAAGTGCAGATAGAATAAGAATTACCCCATTCCTGATCCCCTACAAATGAGCTAAAAACTCTACACTCCCCATCTAATTGGTTAAACGTGCATGACACTTCTTTTTCTACAGGCTTAGGCTCTTCTTTCACCTTCTCACTAGAACATCCGAATAGGTAAATAATTTGTATTACAAATATTAATACTACACCCTTCCATTTTCCCATCACGCATTCTCCTTAATACCAAACAATCCTTGCGGATTGAGATTCCCTAAACTGACTCTCATTCGACTCCAGAACCTGCAATGCTCCAGAGACCCAAAGAGCTCATCAAAATCATTTTTTAACATTTCTTTTTTACCCATACCTTCAATTTCCTTTAGATACTTATTCTATATTTGCATAATTTATGATTACTAGCAATGTCTCCGACACAACAAACCCCAAGATAGGAGTTTAAACCGAATGTTAGTATGGAAATATTTAAAAACTTTCCGAGAGAAGAGATTGAATAAAGGAGAGATTGAACGAGAAGCCCGATAAAGAAAAAACAGAAAGTGCTGAATAAATCGAAAGAAATAGCTAAGATTATGCCAAAATCTACATATTGCCCCCCCCCCGATAAATATGTAATTTCAATGACTAAATTAGAAATAGCGGTCTGTAAAGTTAAACTAGTTTTCATATTCCAATTAGAGTCATAACCAAGATTTTCGTTGAACAAAGTATCCCCGATTCTAAACCTGTAAAGAATTTTTCATAAAATAGGATATTTTAAATTAAATCAAGACCATCTGGCAAATATTTCATAGCATTGAAGCATATTATGATATTAAATTCTCTCTTTTTCCCCAAATAACAAGTTATAAAACTATCTATTTTCTATGAATATAGTGGAAATTTTTCGAAATTTTATTCCCGAATCTGAAATTTTTTAAAAATTTATAAATATTTAATCCCAGTTAAAAAATCCCCCCAAAAGGAAAAAATCATACAAATGCAACAATCACAATATAAAGACTTAGTAAATTTTATTACAAACTATATCCAATTTGAAGACAGGGAAGAAATAGGCAGCAAAGGAAGACTTGATATAATACATATAATAGCTCATGATTTTTTAGAAACTATGGCTTCTGAAGATTATGAATATCTTCATTTTTTAATTACAGAGCATCTAGAAAATGTGGATCCTGCCTTTCCGGATAGAAAACAGTTGATTCTAAATTCAGATTATTATGATCCTGATTTTATTATTGAAGAGGACTCCCAATTTGAGGACGATTAGATATAAATTAATTCAAATTCGTACTACATATTTCAAGTAATCTCAAAATATAAAACATGATAAGGTTGTTAAATTAATCATCTATTTTTTGAATAAAATATTGATTTACAATATAGGATAAAATAAATGTAACTACTCAGCGGGAAATATATTTACGAATAAATTGCCGCTAGCAAATAAAGTAAGCACTTTTTATGAATCCAGTAAATTTGACTAAAAATAAAGTAATTATTGTAGTATATGCAATATTTTTGTTTACTCAAAATTCTGTATTTAGTATTGAAAGTGATTCAAAATTAACAGAATCTAAAAATCAGCCCTCTCTCTCAATAGATCCAAACAAAATCGAAGTAAAAGGAGTCAGAAGTAGTGATTCAGCCTCAGAGGGAATTGTATCAAATGATACTATCAAATTAAA
The DNA here is from genome assembly GCA_947458405.1 of Leptospiraceae bacterium. Classification (GTDB taxonomy): domain Bacteria; phylum Spirochaetota; class Leptospiria; order Leptospirales; family Leptospiraceae; genus JACKPB01. Next base: position 20,457 of record CANGZW010000055.1, on the reverse strand, counting down.
ACCTTTCTATAATGCAGGGGAAATAGCTGAAGTAGTACCGGGAGTGATTAGCACGGGTCATAGTGGTGGGGGAAAAGCAAATCAGTATTTTTTGAGAGGATTTAACCTAGACCACGGGACAGATTTTTCAAGTAGTGTCGATGGTGTGGTAGTCAATAATCCCAGCCATGCCCATGGTCAGGGCTACACAGATCTAAATTTTGTAATACCGGAACTCATCCAGGAAGTGAAGTACAAAAAAGGTGTCTATTCAGTAGAAGATGGAAATTTTTCTTCGGCGGGCTCTATGAATATAAAATATTTTAATTCTCTAAAAAATGGAAATATAAAAATTGAGGGGGGAAGTTTTGGTCATAAGAGGATTTTAGTTACCGATTCATTTAAATCTCTAAAAGGAAATTTTTTGGTGGCAGGAGAGGGATCGTACTACAATGGACCCTGGACAATTCCAGATAATTACAAAAAGTACAACTCTGTTTTAGGATATAGCTATGGAGATGAATCCAAAGGATTTTCTATCAAGAGTTCTGCTTATAACGGGAATTGGCACGCCACCAATCAAATTCCAGAAAGAGCAATTGAAAGGGGAAAAAACTCATATTCCCTTGAAAATACTGGCTTAAATCGATTTGATTCGGCTGACCCTTCCGACTTAGGTAAGTCGAGTCGAGTGAGTATCACATTTGAAGCCCATAAAAATGATTCACGCTCAAACTCAAAGCTATTGATATACAATGTGTATAGTGATTTGGATCTATACTCCAATTTTACATTTTATTTAAAAAATCCCACTCGGGGAGATCAGATTCAACAAAGAGAATTTCGAACTACAACAGGGATGAGTATGAGTCATTCTGTAAATCATTCTATTTTTGATTTAAAAATGGTAAATACCCTTGGATTACAAATTAGGCGGGACTCAACTCAGAATGGATTATATGAAACAGAAAGTAGAGCCCAATTTGATCATTTAAAAGACAATCGAATCAAGGAAATCAATTTTTCTCCCTACTACGAAAATCGTATTAAGTGGACAGATAAAATAAGAACAGTAGTTGGTATACGGGGAGAAATTTATAATTTTGTCGTGGAAGAGAGGATGGGGCTCTTGAAATACGATGAGTATAGACTTACAAAAAATCTTTCTTTAAATACATATCTCGACAACCCCGAGTTTAAGATAAATGAAAACGCCAAACTTGCCAATCCAAAGGGAAGTCTGATTATTGGTCCTTTTTATAAAACGGAAGTATTCTTCAATGCGGGCTATGGGTTTCATAGCAATGATGCTAGGGGGTTACTGCAATCTGACTCAAAAGTCACCCCCCTTTCTAGAACCAAGGGAAAAGAAATTGGCTTCCAAACATATTTTTATAAAAATATTACAAGCAATTTAATTTTTTGGACATTAGATCTCGAGTCAGAACTTATTTTTTTGGGAGACAGTGGTAGTACAGAACCCACAAGAGCAAGCACTCGAAAAGGGATTGAACTAAATACCAATATAGTGATTACTCAGAATATTTCATTGGTAGCTGATTTTTCTACTTCGAGAGCAAAGTACATTCAGTATGACAGTTTGGGTGATATTGTCCCCTTTTCCGCAAGAGATATATTTCATACCTCTCTGAATTACTCCAATGAAAAATGGGGAGGCTCTCTGAATTACAGATACTTTGGACCCAGACCCTTAACAGAAGATGATTCTGTTCGATCTTCTCCAGCAACTTCTTTTAGCGGAATGATGAGCTTTGTATTTTATGACAATTGGCTTGCAAGATTGGAGATTTTCAATCTATTCAACTCTAAAATTGATAGAATCCAGTATTACTACCCAACCCGATTGCAAAATGAGCCCATTGGACCTGTGGAAGGAGGATACAATGATAAATTGATATCTCCTCTTCCGGGGAGAAATTTTAGAATGATGATATCTCACTCTTTTTGAAAATAAATTCAATTAAATCAAACAAATATTAATTTATATATAAAAATTATTATAAATTTAATGACGTATTTATTACTTCTATAATATTATTTAAACTTTAACGACAAAAATAGATTTTTGTCATATTAGTTGTCAAGCGTTTTCAATGTAAGTCTTACAGTAACTAGGAACTATTCTTCTGAGTAGTAAAGATTTATATTAATTAAAGAAATTATTTCTTTTCTAAGATAAAATAGAAATAATTTCTTTACAATAATTCTAATTATTTTTATGTATAACAACTATGACTCGAGACTTAATTAGAATTAATAAATTACTTTCCATCCTTATAGCCTTCCTTGCCTTTACACAGTGCAATCAAACATCCAGTAGTAGTTCAAGCAGCAAAAATTCTCTTGCTGCCGCGGCATTATACTCTTACAGTTCTTCAACTACAAGTAAATGTACGTCCGCATCAACTAGTACAACACTTACTGTATCTAGCACAATTGGAGTCAGTGGATCAACAATGAGTAGTAATTATGCCTGCACACTCTATGGAGGCTTGGGATACTCCCCTGATTTATCCTGGTCTGGATGTCCTTCCACTACTAAAGAATTGGCACTGATTATGACGACTATTGCACTGGATGGGACTAAATACAATTGGATATTGTATAGCATACCAACCACAGTTTCATCCCTTGCTACTAATACAAGTGGAGTCGGGACAGCTGGCTTAGGCAGTGATGGACCTACCTATGGATACCAGGCCCCCTGTTCTTCTGGATTGGGAACAAAAGATTATATATTCACAATGTATGCACTCTCTGCAACTCCCACCCTTTCTGGTGTGGTCACTGGAGCTGTTTTAACCTCTGCCATTTCATCTACAACTCTTGCAAAAGGATCAATAACATTATCTTATACAAGATAAGAGTTAAATTAAATAAGGAAGTATAAATATGAAAATTTTTCACATAAGAAAATCTTTACTCCATTTTTCGCTGGTACTACTTTTACTATCATTTGTAAGTAATTGTAATGTTCTGACTAGCAGTTCTGATAGTTCATCTAAGAGTTTAACTAACCTTATAGCTCTATATGTTTTGACAGCTGATTCTGTCAATTGCACTTATGTAAAAAACTCTGTTGCAGCTTCTACTACTGGAACTGCAACAGTCACTTGTGACACTTCCTATGCGTATATGGCTTCTACTGGAATAGCAACTCACACAATGATGAATGGGATTACAGCAACAAATCTACAGGTTCCGATAGCCCAAACCTTTACGGGGACAAATGCATGGAAAATTCCACTCAATCCAGCAGTTGCTACAACTGTAACTACACCAACAACAGGACCAATTGGTATGGCAATCAATGGAGTACTACTTTATAATCCTTGTAAGCAAGAGGGTTGTACTGCGAGTTCTGGAGATACAAAAGCTCTGGGAGAGTTGGATGTGTGCAACGGTCATGCTGGTAGATCAGATGATTACCATTACCATGCGGCTCCTACATGTATGATGGCTGGTCAATCCACAAGCTATTGGGACACTCATCCAGTTGGTTGGCTATTGGACGGATTTGCACTCTATGGTTATAACGATGCAAGTGGAACTGTTGCATCAAGGGACAGTACCTGTGGAGGTAATACAAGTACAGTTTCCAATGGACCAAGTGGATATAGCTACCATCTCACGGACACGTTTCCATATATTTTATCTTGTTTGCGTGGGACACCAAGTGCCGACTTTGCAGGGCAGGCAGCTAAATTTACTAATCTTAGAAATGATCCTGTCACTCCATTTGCAGTCTCGAGTATGACACTAACTACCGATTCTAGTGGATACAGTGTACTACAATTTACTGCATCAAGTATTTTTTTAACAAGAGTTACTAACTCTACATATAGTATATCCAATCCTACGGGAGTAAACCAAGTAAAGTACAAACAATTGACAGGTACAGATTTAACTACAGCTCTTGCTAGCAATACTGGAAAGACAAGTTGCTGGCAATTCTTGTTTCCCCAGGCAGCGAGTAGTACCTCAATTAATTTTTGTAGATAAAGTATGCTTAAACTTTGGATTATAATATTAGCACTACAGATTTTCCCTTTTTTTGGAACTACAAGAGCACATGATATAAATTCAAACAAAATAACACTCATTATGAGAGAAAAAACTCATATTTCTGTCGTAATGAGTATCAATCTATTGAAGGCGATGAATCAGGCAATAGCTCCTGAAACAAAGTATGCAGACTTCGTTTTATCTCTCTCCAACATGGATCCCAAAACATTTCAAAAAGAGTATGAAAGAACAAAAGCAAAAATTGCCTCAGGACTTTACATAACCTCAAAAGATCAAAATAGGTCATTCATCAGAGATTGGAAATGGCCATCTCCCATAGTACTACAAAATCAATTCCAAGTTTATGTGATGGAACTTGTCACAGGAACTCATGACCATAACAAAGAACCGATAGTAGAAATTACTGGGGAATTCATTGATAAGACGGATAAATCAAAATTTTTAATCCAAGTTTCAAAAGAAATCCAACCAGCACTACTCATTTCGTACAGGCCACTAACAAATTGGAGTAGTGAAAATAAGGCTATAGCAATAGAATATTAAAAAAGAAATCTATTATACTAAATCAAAGATCTCCCGGGGTTCAAGTATAAATGCTACTTAAGAATAAATTGAATTTCTCGTACTACATTTTGAATATACTCGTCCAAAATTCTGTAAAGTTACTTATCTATCTATATCTTACTATCCTAATTTTATTTAGTATCTCAATAGACGCTCATCCTTCACTTCTCACTTCTTTTGAACTAGATGTTTATCCAAATAAAGTTTCGATTGAACTAAAAGTTCCATTAGAAGAACTCGAAAAAGCATTACAAATTAATATATCAAGAGAAAATATTGCATCTCACAAGACGATTTTAAATAAATATTTTTTAGAACGGATTCATTTAAAAAGTGTGGATGGAAAAGAATGGAATTCCTCTATTGAAGAGGAAATTTCTATAAGTGATACCGAAAATACAAAGGAAGGAATCGACTTACTGGCTAAAATAAACTTTACAGCATCTCAAAATGAAATGATAAGTACATTTATCATTGATTCCGATCTTGTACAAAGAGAAGTCTTGGATCATCAAATAGTAGTATATTTACGAAAAGATTGGGAATCTGGGGTATTTTCTGAGGATCCTAAAATAATCGGAACCATTCGATTTGCAAACAACTCTATCACAATTGATAGAAAGGACAGTAGTCTCTGGGTAGGGTTTTTAAGTACATTTAAATTGGGAATGCGACACATCGCCGAAGGATATGACCATTTGTTATTTCTTTTTATGCTACTTCTTCCTGCACCACTTATAAAAATAAATAAATCTTATGAATATAAAAAAGCAAAAGATACCTTTTTTTACTTATTTAAAATTGTATCTGCATTCACTGTCGGACATTCTCTCACCCTGGCTTTAGGTGCACTACAAGTAATCAGTCCTCCCCTACCAATCATTGAAGTTATTATAGCTATATCCGTTTTGATTTCTGTCATAAACGTATTACACCCTATCTTACATAAGACTGAATTTTGGATAGCCGGTGGTTTTGGTTTGATTCATGGACTTGCGTTTTCTAGTACAGTTTCTGAATTTGGACTTCATTCTACTCAGCTTATATTAAGTATTCTTGGATTTAACCTGGGAATAGAATTGATCCAATTTTTAATTATTTTAGTTTGTATCCCCCTCCTATTTTTGATCATAAAATCCAATCAATATATTTTATTTAAAAATGTAGCAGGTATCTTTGGAGTTATCCTTTCCGTCATATGGATTATTGATAGAGCGAAAGATTTATATTAATTATAATAAATTTATCGTATCCACATAACAAGCATCTGACCCACTAACTACGCTCCCATCTTTTGAATATTCCCATTTTAAGGTATGATAGCCGACACTAGTAGTTTTTGATACCATTACAGGAGATATCATAGAAGTTCCAGAAATAGAATCTTGTAGTACTCCATCTATATAGAACTTACAATAATCAAAGTTTGCTTCAGAGCTCACCCTCCAATAAAAACTAATTCTAGAATAGCCGCCTCCATAATAGGTTACCGATGTATTACTCCAATGTCCAATTGCATTGGATTGTATACAATTTCCAGATTGACAGTTTGTGCCCGTAATCATCCAGTTTCCTGACAAGGGAGAAATTGTGTTTCCAGAAAATGTCATAGATTGTTGACTAGAATTATAATTTGCAACTGTAAGATTAAAATTTAATCTAAATATCGATCCTCCAGATTCTGTTATTGTGTAAGTCATAGGTATTACAGTTCCTGAAGGGATATTACTGGCAAGTGTAACTTTAAAATAATAAGTACTATAGTTTATATTTATGGCACTCGAAGGTGAAGAACTAATACCTGTGAGATTTCCTGTATAGCATCTATTATAATAATTTTGATAGTATCCCGGATCTAAATTACCCATGTTTGTAGAACAACTAGGTTTAATAATACTAACTAAATTAGAGGTAGATGTTAGAGTAGCATTTAATGAATTTAAACGCAAATATCCAGTACTCTGAAATATAGGATTAAGAAATATGCTATCTCCGGGGTAAAGAGATGATACAGGATTACCGTTTGTCAAAAGCATTGTATTACTAATTAAATTCATAGCTTGTGAGGAAGTGTAAGTATTGATAGAGATTGTAAAGTTAAATACAAACTCCTGACCATTCGCATCTACTAATCTATATTGAAGGGGAATAACCGCTCCCGAGGGTACTGAGTTTGATATAGTAATTCTAAAATAGGCATTTGGGGTAGAAGTAGAAATGTATGTGGATGGTTGATAATAGCTTCCCGAAGTATAATTGTTATAACATTTATAGTAAAAATTTTGGTAATAATTTGTTTCAATACTTCCTAGTTCAGAAGAGCATGAAGGTGAGCTTACTGTTAGATAAGGTGAAGTTGTTTCTATATAGGCTTTTAAAGAGTTAAGTTTTATATTTCCATTGTTATTAAAAATTGGATTTAAATATAGAGTATCTCCCGGATAAAATCGAGAGGCAGTATTTCCATTTGATAATGCTATGCTATTATTAAATAATGTAACTGATTTTGAATAATTGGCTACCGTTAATTGTATATTAAATGAATATGATTTTTGATAGGAATCAGTAACTGTAAAAGTAATGGGAATTGAAGTACCTGCGGGAACAGATTGTGATACGTCTAAAACTAAGGAATTAGAAGAAGTGTATGTTGACATATAATTGGTAGGAAGATAACTCATACTGTAGTAGCCATAACACTTATAATAATAACTTTGGTAGTACCCTGGTCTCAGTGAGCCTATATTCGGATTGTAGTAACAACTTCGATTATTAGTAAAGCTTACATATGGAGAAGTAGATGTTACAGTTACATTCAAATCTCTTAGGGGAACATTTCCAGAGTTATGAAATAAAGGATTTAAAAATACTTTATCTCCCGGTAATATTTGAGATGAATTATAGTTATTTGTACTATAATTCCAATTACTAAGTGTAAGAGAAGGACTATCATTTGTTGTGGCTATATTAAAAGGAATATTATATGTTTTATTATTAGAATCTTGAAGTGTCAAAGTAAGATCTAAATTTGTACCTGGAGGCAGAGCACTACTTATATTTATCACAAAGTAAGAGCTAGCATTGCCTACATTAGTTATATTAGATATAGTTGTATAATTGTTAGGAAAATATCCACTACAATCTCTATTAATACTTTGATAATCTCCGGGTGATAAATTTTTTATTAAATTTCTAGTATAGGAGCAGATTGGGTTACTTATTGTTACATAGGGAGAATTCGAAGTAATACTTCCTGTAATTCCACTTATGGTTTTATCTGAATTATTTAGAATTTCAAGATCGAGATAAACTCTTGCTCCCGGATAAATAAAATTGTACAAAATTTTACTATATTCATATTCAAAAACAGACTTATACATGACTCCTGATATACTCAAAGCAGAAGTTGCCCCACTAGGGTACACATAGGTAGAATTTATGGTAGATACAGAAAAACTCGAACCGTCTCCCGGTCTTGCAATGATGGTACCTTGATTTGAGATTGACAGTTCCACTGTACCCGCTGGTAATCCATCTGCGTCAGTAACTTTTAGAGAAATTGCACCACTTTTAAGATTCATCGTGAACCTTCCAGTCGTATCAGTTTTCGTTGAGTTATCTATGGCTACACGGAGGGAACTTTTAGACGCAATGGCAACCGTTGCATCTGCCAAAGGAGAAGTATCACCTCTTAAAAGAACCCCACTCACCTGCCACTTAGCGTTAGTATCCATCTGATACATATTTTTCTCAAATAATAATAAGTTCATAATATCAGAGCCTGAATCATTTAGCGACTGAACTGATTGCACACAAGAAAGTGTGTTTATATAGATATATAATATTACTAAAAGATTTATAAGTATATTTTTAATTTTAGAGTTTATCATTTTAAAATTCCCATGTGTATTGTAATGTCATATTAAATTGATTAGGGGGATAAGCCCTGGATTGAAAAATTTCAGGCTGAACTTTCAACTGAAGTGAAGAGCTTTTAGATATTCCAGGGGTAAAATATTTGCCCGTGGATGGAAGTTCAGCTATGCCAACCCAGTACAATAAAATCGAAAGTCCGGCAAATAAATTGGTTGCATTTCCATTTGTTCTAGCATCACTTCTTACATCAGAAAGATTTTGGCTTCTCTGTTCAAATAAATATCTATCATAAGGATAACTCAATCTGGTAACAGCGTAAAGTGTTAATGGATCGTTCTTGATACTGTTGTATTTATCTATATTTTGATTGTATTCTGAATAAAAGTAATACCAACTGGCAACTGAAAAATAAAAAGAGTAAAATATATTGCTCTTTTCCGCATTTGGGATTAATAACACCTGACTCATAAAATTAATAGGAGCATTGTACATCACTTCTAAATTATTAAAGGATTTACTACAAGAGTTTGTTAAACAGTGTTTGTTATAGGAAAAAGATTGAAGAGAAGTAAAATTATACATTCTATTTGAAATGATTGAAGACATTTTTTCCTGTTCCTTTAGCATATAATTAGACTTTGTTTCCTTTCGAAATTCTTCAATTTGTTCTAATTTTTTCACTACTTTTCTAAAAAATATATCATTGTAAGACTGTCTTCCCGCTTCTATGTTGTCAGCTACCAAAAATGTTTCTAATTCCTCAAAATAAGACTTCATTATAACCTGTTCAATATTTGTTTCTTTCTCTTTATAAATGGATATTTTCTCTTGTAGCTCAATATACTTCCATTCTCTATACTCCTCTAACAAATAACTATTCATCTCACGATATATTACCTTTATCTCATTATATTTCTTAGAAGTATTGGCAGTTTTTACTTTATTCTCTGCACTTTGAATTTGAAATTCCGCCCTTTCTAATACAATTTCTTTGGTTTTATTGCTACAGTAATCTAATAACTCCTTGTTCTTTCCTGAAATTACTCTCAATTCCTTATACTCTGTTATTAAAAGAGAAAAATGATTGATGTCTGTTGCTTCTTTAAGATTGGTTTTTTTTGATATTTCGTCTATTTTTTTATTTTGGAGCTCCCCTATAAGTGAATTGATTTCTTGGGTAGCACTTGCATCACTATTACTTACTATTTGAAGAGCGTTTTGATACGAATTATAGGCTTCGATATATTTTTTTTGATTAGAATAACCTTTAGCAGTCTCTATTAAATTTCTAGCTTGGATTATTTTAAGATTATTCTTTAATAATACAATTTTTTCGGTGATAAGCCTTGCAGTGGTTGCAGTTTTTTCCGATTCTTTCAAATCTTTGTTATAATTTATTTCCAAGTTTTCCCAAGCAGATATTCCGTGAATTGACAATAGTACTTTTTCAGTTAGGGGAGAATTTGCCTTTTCATAAGCTAGTAATAAATCTATTCTCTTACGATATTCTTTTTCTGCATAGATTCGAATAGAATCTTCTATTGCTTTTTTGAATGAATCTAGTGTTTTTTTCTCTTGTGTATTACTTACTACATTTATGATATCCAAGTTATCTCTTAAAATATTGATTGCTTTAAGGAACTCTCCCTTATTTGCTAGCATTTCTGCATCTTTATTATTAACAGTTATGAGTGAACTACTATTTTGATTTATTTGTAGTACTTTTGGAATAGGAATGGAAGATAGATCAGGTAAAGTAGAAACTGTTGGGGCTTCCAGCTGATTTTCAGCGAGTGGCGCATTCTTTGAATCAATCTTATAGGATGGATTCATTAGTTTATTTACAATTTCATTTATATAGTAATCAAGTTGATTCTCTGAAATTTCCAAGACAACGATACTTTTTATATTTAAACCAAATGAATCTTTTTTTTGTTTTAAGGAGTTTTTTATATTTATTGTGATACTTTTCTCTACTAAATTAACTTCCCCACTAATTATCTCATCCGCATCTACAGACTGAGAAATCTCTCGAATACAATCTTCTTCACTACAACCCAGAGCTTTTTTCTTACTTAATTTATCTTTGAGACTCTGAACAGAGTCCTCATCCATTATGCTATATTTATCAGAATAATTTTTAATGAGTTTATCAATTAAGAGATTTCTAAACTTTTTTTCAAATATTTCAGAAGATTTTTCATTGTAATTAAATTTATTTACATATAATTTGGATAATTCTTTAGAATAAATATCTGTAATAGTTATAGTAATTAATATTACTAATATAATTCTGTAAATCTTTATCATTTAAAAATACCGGAGTAGTCTTCATAACTTTTCTTAATTCTATCAGGTAATATACCATAACACTCTTTATATGTATCACTAGTTATTGCCTTATAACCATCTCCGATTTTAGTGTTATTAGAAATATATATATTTTTAAATTTATTGAATGCTTCCTTCTGTATATCCTCAAAATAAAAATTATTATAAAATTTTACTGCAAGTTGGATTGTTTTACAAGATTTTTTTAATTCTTCATTCCAGAGGGGAAAAAACTTTTCTGATAGATTATTTTTAATTTTTTCTTCTTTAGAATATTGAGCTATATATTTATTATAAAGTTCTGGAGATAGGCTCTGTAGTCTTTTGACAGAATTTTCAAAATCAAAAAATACATTGTAGTACTTTTCTATTTTATCATTTATATAGTATAATTTTAATAAGTTTTTTTGGATTGTACATTTCCAATCCAATAGAATAATCTCTCTCTCAGAAAAGGCTTTTTTTCCTTCCAATGTTTCAAGTATATTTTTATTATAATTCTCTAGTGAGATTATTTTGGGATAAATATCTTCTTCAATATTCGATATTTCCCATTTACTTTGAGAATTCAAAATAGTAAATAATTGAGTAGCTTCTTCGTCAAAAGTACCTAGAAAAACTAAATCTTTTCTATAAGAAATCCCAGAATTTTTTAAATATTTTTTCTCTTCGAAAAGGGGATCGGAAAGTTTATCCTCTAAAAGTTTCAATTCTTTATAGGCGGGTAAATACTTCCCTTTTCTCAAGAAAGTATCACTATTTTTTAAATAGTATTCAATTAAATTTCCTTTATCTGATATATCATCAATTGAAATTTCCTTAGAGTTCATTTCAAATTTCAAGGGTGGGGGCATTTGTAGATAGACTTCTTTATTCGTATAATAATTATTTTTACTTGTATCAAAGTTCTGAATTCTATAGCTTGGATCTTTGATATATTTAATTAACTCTTTGATAAAATTTGATCGGTTGGACAAAGTAAATCTATTTTGCAAAATAAACTTGGAACTCAATATAAATGTTTTATCATCTCTGAGTGTTGATTTTAATTGGAGTAAATAAGAATTTCCATAACCACTCAATTCACCTGTTAAAGTTTCATCTGTTTCTACTGCATTTGCTATTTCCTGAATACACTTTGTCTCATCACATCCAAGAAGTTGGTGCTTTTTTAAATTCTCTAATAAATTAGAATATGCATCCTCATCAATAACTGTATATTCTCCCGATTTTATCAACTCTGCCTTCAATTCCCTTCGGAACTCTGCCTCCGCATTAGCGTCATTTGTTTTCAACTGATTAATAAATATCCTTATATTCTTAGAATAAATATTATTTATTATTATCATAAATATTAATATAAATTTACATATCATTTTGATTTCAACTTTGACGAAGGATATTTACTTGAAAAATCCCAAAGCTCATTAAATTTTTGCGGTGAATTTTCATCAGAGTATGTATAAATTGGGACTTCTTTATTATTATTTTTGAATATTTCATCTGTTGATTGGACATTCTGTAAGGGATTAATTGGACTTCTGTTATTCTTATAATAAGGTCTGTCTGCACTACAGTTTATAAGTAAGATAAGTATAAAACTATATAGATATTTCATTTTTTCACCTGTTTAGCAGACTCTGATTTACAATAATTAATGATTTTTTCATCAATAAAATTTCGTTCTTTATTTATAATATCAAATGCCTCACCCATTTTTAAGCGTGCTTTATTGAAACTAATTTCCGATTCTTCTGGATTTTTTGATTTATTGGCAATGTAAATTAAATAAAGTCCACCACTTGAATCACATAAACTTTTTAACATATTTTCTAAATAATCTTTACCGAGCTTATTTACCTGACTATTTTTTTTATTCAAATCGTTTATATAAGTTAAATAATCTTTTTTATGCAGTACGTTTACTTTATCTATTACATGAAGTGCCTTTTCAAATTCTGTTTTAGAGGCTGTAAATTGTAGATTTTGAATATATTCATCTCCCCTCTTTGTATTTATTAAAGAAATTCTATAATATATGGCAGATACTAAATCTATGGGTTGGTATTCGTTTTTATAATATTTAATATTATTAAGTATAATTTCATACTTAGTTTCTAAATCTGTAAGTTTTCCTGTATTCAAAGAGTTATCTAAGGAGCTAAGTTCTATTTTATAATTTTCCTTGATTGTGCTTAGAATTTTTTCTAATATCCAACTTAAAAATGGTTTTGCATTGCTTCTCTCTTCGGGATTTAAAGTAGAGTTTAGTCTTTCATAGGAATAGATTAGATATTGAATGGAAAGAGGATAATTTTTCTTGAGCCTCTCCTTCTCAGACTCTTTTAAAATATCCATACAAACATTGTATAAAATAGAGTTTATATTATCCATGTCCCCTGAATTTAAAAAAAGTAAACCCTTACCTTTATCCCCCTCGGTTATTTCACCTAACACAGGTGGGGCATTAGCATAATTAATTTCATAGGAAGGCTCTATCAGTTTTTTTGTAATTTCATCCACAAAATAATCAGTCTGTGAAAGGGGAAAACTCAAGGCTGGTGGGCTGGATTTGATAGATTGAACATAAGTATATGGATCTTTCTTAAGATTTTTTAATACTAAGGTTATAATACCCTTATCTTGTGATACTTCTCCCGAGATAATTTCATTGGCATCAAGTGCATTCGATATCTCCCGTAGACAGGTATCCTCACTACACCCACTCATCTGTAATTTTTTTAGCTTTTCAGAGAGATTTTGAATACTATCATCATCAAGGACTCTGTACTTCTTTGGATAATTTTTTAGTATGGAGATGAGGATCATGGTTCGAATTTTTTTATCCATCTCCTTCTCTAAGTTGCCAACCGCCCTCAGCTTAAAGATATAAATTCGATTTTCTGTGTCCATAGCAGAGATAGACCCAAAAGTCATGAGAATTATTACTAATATTATAATTTTTTTCATGTTATTTCTTATATATATACTTTGACAGAGACAATTTTTCATTTATCTATAATAATATTTTAAATTTTTTTATTTTTTAATAAACTGTCTTAAAAATTGTATTTTCTAAAGCGGGTTCCCTTTAAATCTCCTTAAAAATTGAGGGTAGCCGTCGGTAACCAAGACAAAAATTTCACCTTCTATTCTAAAAACATTCAAAAAAAAATTATAAAATTGATTTGATAGAGAAAGGTCGAATTGTACTATAAATATAAACAAAAGATTTTAATTATATTTCATTAATTCCAAATATAATTATATAGTGCAATATAAATAACCTAAATGTCTATTAAAATACACATAATGAATATAAATGACTGACTCTAGTGAATCCAATCGTATTAATTTATATCGACTCATTGAGACCAATCGAAATATTTCCCAGATTCGAGAACTTGCCTTTCATATTAAAATTAAATCACTAAATGAGCAGATTTTGGCGATTCGCAATGATTTAGGAGAGACAGGATTTCAAATTGTAAGTCGTGAATTTATCTTGTTCAGTAAATCGTTTGAAGAATTAGCGGATGAAATGCAAGTTCTAATGGATAAAATGCTCTTTGATGTTGCCCATAAATTAAAAAAAGAAAAGCTTTTTAAACATCGCAATCTAGCCGAAAAAATTGCTAGAAGAAGTCTATCACAAAATAATGTCCAACAAGAAAATGAATTAATCGTAATTTCTTATGAAATACCAAACGAAATTAAACTAAAAAAAATTATAAACAAAGCACTTCTTTTGTCTCTCAAAGGAAATAATATATTCATTCAATCAAAAATTACCGGAGCCTATATCAAAAATAATGATAAAAATAGCCTCTTAAATACCCTTATCAATGAGCTCGGAGAAATAATGGTAAAAGTTAGAAGTAATATTACAGGTATCAAAAAAGTATGGAGTTAGTATGAAAAAAACAGAAGTTATTTTTGAATCTGAATCACATAAATGGATCATGATTACAAGGGATCCCTCTAAATTGTCATACGTTATTGACACAAATGAATATTTAATCATCAATAAAGAACAAAAAGGATTTCTAATCGACCCGGGTGGATTAGAAATATTTCCCGTGGTGTTTGGCTCTATCAGTAGAGATTTCAGCCCCGATGATATTACACATATATTTTCTTCTCATCAAGATCCAGATATCATTTCTTCTATTTCACTTTGGCTCGAAGTGAACCCACAGATAAAGTGTTACATAAGTTGGTTATGGACATCATTTGTTCCCCATTTTGGAGGGGATGATACTACATATATACCAATACCCGATGAAGGTATGGAAATTCATCATGGAAACATTAGTCTTACTGCGGTTCCTGCCCACTACTTACATTCCTCCGGTAATTTTAATTTGTATGACAAAGAATCAAAAATATTTTTTAGTGGGGACATTGGCTCTGCCCTTTTACCTCCCGATAATTCAGATATTTACGTTAGTAATTTTGATTCCCATATAAAAATGTGCGAAAAATTTCATAAAAGATGGATGGGATCTGAAAGAGCTAAGAAGAAATGGTGTGAGAAGGTAAGTTCTTTGGAAGTTGATATGCTCTGTCCGCAACATGGTTCCATATTTACAGGAAAAGACGTAGATAGATTTATCAACTGGTTTTCGGAACTAGAAATTGGAATGGCGTAATTTGTTTTTGTGAAAATTATTTACTTTCTGTAACGGGTTTTTAAAATGTAAATATGTCGATTGTAAAATCTAAAATTAGAACAATTCATAATTGGCCTAAACCCGGAATCATGTTTCGAGATATCACATCTCTCTTAATCGATCCCGAAGGCTTAGCCCTGACTGTGGGAAGTTTTGTAGCCAGATACCAAAATGTAGGTATCACAAAAGTAGCGGCAATTGAAGCCAGAGGCTTTATTACAGGTGCCGCTGTTGCTTATCAATTGGGTGTGGGCTTTGTGCCCGTAAGAAAAAAAGGTAAACTCCCCGGTGAGACCATTCAGCAAGAGTATGCTTTAGAATATGGCACGGACAAAGTTGAAATACACATCGATGCTATCACATCCAATGACAGAGTTTTAATCATGGATGACCTTGTGGCAACGGGGGGAACATTGGGAGCGGCTATTCAATTAGTCCAAAGATTAGGGGGGCAAATCCATGAAGCCGCTGTGATTGTAGATCTACCAGATTTGGGTGGTTCTAAAAAAATTAAAGAGACTTATGGTGTAAATGTATTTTCAATCTGTGAGTTTGAAGGACATTAAGCCAATACATCTTGCTTAGGATTTTCGTCCGGGTTTTTTGATACCCGGACACGTATCTCATTGCCAAGAAAATTCCAATCCACCTGAAATAATTTACGCATGATATAGATACCCTTACCGGTGGAAGATTCTCCATCTTCGGAGGGTGCTATAATTGTTCGGGGATCAAAGCCCTTCCCCATATCTATCACATAGAAATCTAAAAACTTACTGGTCTCAAAGACTTGAAAGATAAGCTCATCGTCATTTCTCTTGCCACCATGAAGTAGCGCATTTCCGAGAGTTTCATCTACTATAATACTAAACCAAAACTCACTTAAAAACAAAGACCAATGCTCCACTTCATAGAGTCTCCAAATTTCCTCTTTTAAATAAGCCGCACCCACAATATTTGCCTGTGCTGTTTTTTGAACCATGAGATGGGGAATTTCTCCATTGATAAAAATAGACAAAATTCCGGGATAGAAAGAGATAAACTTGTATTGAGTGAGGGCTAACCCAAGCAAGATCAAAAGAATAGAATCAATATAAAGGATCAAATATTTGGAATTGAGTAGGTCTTTATTATCATTGAACTCAAAATTATAAATTCCCACTACCATGGTTGATATACATATTAGAGAAAGACCGATATAGAGTGTCTTTCGTAAGGCAGGAACAGTGCTTGTCAGTTTAATGAAAGCAATGCCAAGAAAGGAAACCATGCACATCAAATCAAAAGAGCGGGAAAGATAAAAATTGATCTTGGAATAGAGAATGGATTCAAGAGGATAGTTTCTCTCCACCGAGGGAGTAAAAATCGTCAACATAACGATTACATATCCCACTCCCCCTAGGAATGCCATAAAGAAGGAGGGAGTTGTCTCCCGTCGGCTATAAAAAGGAAAATGCAGGGCTGAAATACCTAAGGAGTACAAGGTAAGGTGGGACAATAAAATCCGACTCAGTACAAATTCTCCACCCTCGGGAGAGGTATTCAAATAAAACTCCAAAGCATTCCAAACCGACAGAGTAATTGCAAAGATGGAGAATGTGATTTTGGTGGATGTAAAAGGTCTTCTCATGACCGAGGCTAAAAGAATAACTATGATAGAGAGAATTGCTAAACCGAGAACGGTATATTGAAATAATTGTGCCATATTAACCCTATCTAAGTTTTTTCAGTTGAGACAATTTAGGAAAGCCGAAATCCTTGTCTCAATCACGAATATGATTCATTGTACATTGTTGTAAAGAAAAAATAGGTAAAAATTTCCTCCCGATTAAAAAAAAGGAACCCATGAAAAAAAATATTTTATTTCTCTTCCTCTCTCTATTTGTCGTTAGCAATACTCATTCCAATACTGAAGATTTTGAACTCATCCGTAAGGGTGTAGTACAAATAAAAGTTTACTCACAGGGATTTGATGCCTTTTCCCCCTGGATGAGCAGTCAACTCCGACAGAGCACAGGGACTGGGTTTTTAATCGAAAAAAATAAAATTTTGACCAATGCCCATGTGGTCTCCAATGCTAAATACATTCAGGTGCAAAGACACAACCAAACCATATGGTATGAGGTAGAGATCGAGCATATCGCTCATGATTGCGATCTAGCCATGCTAAAAGCCAAGGACCCCGCTTTTTATGAGGATGCCCATTTCTTTGAATTTGGGGATGTGCCCGCTCTCAACTCTCCCGTAAATGTTGTGGGCTATCCCATTGGGGGAGACCGCATTTCAGTTTCCAGGGGAATCGTATCACGAAAAGAACAGTCCACCTATGCTCATTCTCAGGTGGATAGTCACATGGTAATACAAGTTGACGCGGCAATCAATCCCGGTAACTCGGGAGGTCCTGCAATACAAAATAATAAGGTAGTCGGTGTTGCCTTTCAAGTAGCGGCAAGGGGCGAAAATATTGGATATTTAATCCCGGTTCCGGTAGTAAATCATTTTTTAAAAGATATTACAGATGGAAAGTATGACGGATATGTTGAAATGGGAGTGAGAACCCAAAATTCATTCAGTCAGCCCTTTAGAAAAATCAAAAAAATTCCCGAAGAAGTTGGTGGAGTATTTATCACTAAGATACTACGGGGAGGAAGTGCCTTTGGTTTTTTGCAAAAAGATGATCTGGTCTATGAAATTGATGGTCTTGCCATTGGCAGAAATGGGACTGTGACGTATGACAAAGATGCAAGAGTTGACTTTGTAGAAATCGTGGATAATAAACATTCAGGGGAAATGATTAACCTTAAAGTGATACGAAATGGATCTGCTTTAGAAGTCAACTTTCCTGCAAAGAGAATGACCGAATTTGATTATCTGAGGCACAAATACGATGAGCCTTTTGAATATGTACTACTAGGGGGGTTACTTTTTCAACCCATATCCCGTGATCTTTTACAGGAGTGGACCCGAAACAATGAAACGCAAGGGGGAAGTCTTTTTTTGTATCGAATGTTTTACTTTATTGAGGATGATTTGGGTAAGGAAGGTGTAACAGAGGATATTATTTTTTACAGAAAACTGGCTCATCCCATCAATTCAATGGCGGGATATTATCTGAATATGATTTTGGAGTCAGTGGATGACATTAAAATTAAGAATATCAAGCACTTGAGAGAAGTTTTGGAAGCCAGTAAGTCTTCCTTTTATAAATTAAAATTTAGAGAGCTCAATACTTATCTAATTTTAAAGAAAGACAGTGTAAAACAGGCAGACTCAGAGATTAAAAAAATATACCAGATAGAAAATTTATCTGATTTACCAAAGGGAAAATAAATATGAAACTTTTTTTAAAAACTCTAAAATATAATTTTCTCCCGATAAGAATATTTGCGTATCTCATTTTATTTAGTCTTACACACTTTGTTGCTATTACACCTGTGATTTCGAGTGAATCCGATGAACTAAAAAAAAGTATCTTACAGATTAAAATCACCACTCAAATACCAAATTTTATGTATCCCTGGCAGATGAAAAAACCCAATAATGCAGAGGCTGTGGGAATATTAGTGGATAAAAATAAGATTTTAACTTTAGCAAGTAACCTAGAGTACTACACTTCTATTGAAGTTCGAAAATTCTCCACTGTACAGCCAGTACCAGCCAAACCCATTAAGATTGACTATGAGTCCAATTTGGCACTTCTCAGCATAGAAGATGAGAATTACCTGGAGGATGTGATACCCATTGAATTTTTAGATAAAAACGACATAGGTAAACAAGTATCCATAGTTCAAACTGATAATTATGGCTCTTTGCAAAATTCTAAGGGAAGAATTACCAGTATGGATACGGATACCTACACTCTGGGTCATACAGAACTGCCTTTTTTGAATATCAACTCGAATGAAAAATTAGAAGGCATGGGAGAAATCATTTTAGAAAAAGACAAACCGGCAGGAATTCTCTATAAATTTTCTACTCAAAAGAATAGTGGAAGGGGAATCCCCGGATTTATTATCAATCATTTCATAGAAAATATTGAATCAAAGGGAAGTATTTTTCCTTACAAGGGATTTCGATTTCGACCTATTGCTGAAGAGTCCACTCGTGAATATTATGGACTAAAAAAGGGACAGGAAGGAGTTTTAGTCGCTGAGATTCTCCCCTATTCGGGTGCAGAAAATGTTTTAAATTTGAATGACGTGATACTTGAATTCGGCGGGCAAAAAATTGATTCTCAAGGTTATTTCAAACACCCCGAGTATGGAAAACAATCCCTATCTTTTATAGCAAATTCTGGGTTTGATATGGGATTTAAGAAAAATTCTAAAATTCCATTAAAAATTTTGAGGGAAAAAGCAGAAGTAAATGTTAAGCTCCCCTTAAAATCATTTCCCTACAAATCAATCAAAATTCCTTATATGCATAATTTTAATAAGTTACCGAATTATATTCTAAGGGGTGGATTTTTGTTTGCAGAGCTAACAGAATTTCTCTTAAGAGAATGGGGTCAAAACTGGAGAGCAAGAGTTGATAAAAAACTTATTTACCTCGCAGACTACCAAAAGCATCACGAAAAAGGTGGTAAAGGGAGAATATTAATTCTCTTACAAGTTTTACCCGATGAGATCAATAATGGGTATCACAATTTAGGTCTTGAAATTGTAAAATCAATAGATAATAAAGAGGTAAATTCTATCAAAGAATTGGATAAGGCAATTCTGGACTCCAAAGAAGAGATAGTGCAAATAGAGTTAGACAACGGAGTAAACATAGCTTTAAATAAGACGAATTTAAAGAAGGCTGACGAACGAATCTCTAAAAAATTCAATATATCCAGACTTGGAAGATACTAGGGTGGAAAAAACCAACTGGAAATGGCAGATTCAGAATAGAATCACTGATTTAGAAGGACTGACTGCCCATATTCCATTGAGTGAAGAAGAGATCGATGTCTTCAACAGAGCGGATTCTCTTTTTGATTTTGCTG
>CANGZW010000054.1 GCA_947458405.1 Leptospiraceae bacterium | reverse complement strand
TATGTCTATACCAGCTAGGTATAGGAGGAAACTCCAAACTACCGAGATCTGTATCCTGTAAAAATAGATGGGGTATGTTTTCCTTTAATTTTACTATATAGGGAGAATTTTCATTATTTCTTGTGGAAATAACAGTTGCTTGGAGATTGAAATGACCACCTTTTAGCTTTATTTCCTCCGGGGCTTTTTTATCTTCCCCTTTTTTCATATCTGATAGGGGCATATGATCAAATGAAAATATAAAATAATCTTTAGTTTTATAATCTAGCCCGGTAGACAAGGATTCTTTTGAAAAATTGATTCCCTGTCGTAGTACATCCTGTTTGATAATGGCTTCCATCGGAATACTTCTATATTTTCTTTCCATAGTTTCCAAAAGTGTAATATCACTCGGTTGTCTTATTTGAATAGAATCTATAATTTCCATATTAGCCCCTAATTTTTGTTTTTCTTAAGTTATTAAAAAAATAATGCAGATATAAAAAACTTTTCAGTTCTATTTTAATATTCTTTTATAGTACTAATTTTGGGGAAGTAAAAAACGGAAGGAAAGGATATGAATTGTCTAATGTTTAAAGAAGGTTTTATTGATATTATCTCTCTCATTCTGAAATTAAGATAAGATCTTTGACAATGGCATTTCCGTTTTTGTCAACAGCTATTTTAATTTTTGATTTCCCGCTTTGGACTATTTTATCTATTTCTTCTGCCTTATTTTCTGGAATAAAATATTTTTCTATACCTGCTTCAAAAAAATTATTTTTACATTTACCCTTTAAAAATGCATCACAACTTTTGGTAAAATCGCAAGATTCTAAATTAGATGCAGGATATTCAGTCTGAGTAAGACAAATACAGGTATCAATTGAATCAATTTTATCACAGGGATTAAAACCATAATCTATTCTGTAAGTTACAAAGTGACCGCTTAATAAATCTATTGGATCATACCCTGATATATTTAATTCAAATTCTTTACCGTTACTATAAATATTTTGTTTGATAAATGTCAAAATTAACAAAATGAGTATTGGAAATAAAATTGAGTAAAATAAAAATTTATTTTTCATGCTAATCTCTTAATTAGATTTAATAAATGATTTTTATATTTTAAATATAATACCGCTATAAGTATTATAAAAATACCGGAAAATATTAATCCAATTCCAGTTAATAATAAACTTGAGAATATCTCAAAGTAAATCAATAAAAATCTCAATCCAATTATAATGATTGAAAACTCAAATAATTTATTAAATTTTAAATTCAAAAATATAAAAGAAATAAAAAACCATAAAGATATGAATAAGGATGCATTTATAAATTTAGTGTTTTCAGTTCCTAAATGAATATAAAAATTAATATAATATAGAATAATAAAGGCTAGATATAATGTTGCTAACTTTTTATTTATCTGATAAACTAAAATAAATAAAATAATTGAAATAATAGAATAAAAGCAATAAATTAAGTTAAATTTATAAGTTAGTTTTTCTGGGTCGTTTGATAAAAAATTAACGGAAATTGTACTATTTATAAAAAGAAAAAAGCCCCAAAAATAAAAGGATTTAGAAAACTTTCTTAAATTATTAGACCTAAAATATGATAAAATTAATCCTAACAATAAAAAAATATTAGGAATACATAATATATTAATAGCTATAATTAGATTTATATTTTGATCTCTAAGAAAAATTTCTAAATATGAATTAAGTACAAAAAATGTACTTAATATCCAAAATTGAGAAGGAAAAATTGATTCTGAGAATAGTATTATTGGTAAAGTTATGATACTCCAAAGTAAAAATGCCTGGTAGATTTCCCCACCCGTATTATAGATTTGAGAAATTAAACCTATAGATGCTAAGATAAAAAGAATAAAAACGACTATTAGACTATCTTTTAATTTGGTATTTAAAGTGTCATACATTAAATATATGAAAAAGCCTAAAAGCAATAATATTAAAAAATCACTTATTAATTTCAAAAAATCAGGAATAGACTCCCAATTCGAAGCTATCAATGCAATTATCCCCAGTCCCAATACAATACAACCTAATGTTACAATTGTATAGATACCTAATTTAGAATTAGAATTTTTATTTTCATACTCTAATATAGAGTCTGTTTGGTCTTTGGTTAAGAGATTATTTGTTTTCCATTCATTTAATTTTTTTTCTAAATTCAAGGAATTTTAAAAATTATTTCACTAAGAAATCAAAGAAAATATCCATGACCTTACCACGAACAGAATCTCTTTCCAAAAATAACTCATGTTTTGCAGATTTTATCAATACGATTTGACAAAGATCCTGTTTATTTGTATTGATTGCATCACATACTTGTTTTTGACCAATAGGGTGAACAAAGTCGTCATACTCAGCCTGAAGGATAAGTGTAGGAATTTCAATTTTATTTGCATCCCTTCTAATAACCTTTACGCCCTCATATAAAGAATCAACAAATCCCCAAGTAAAACTTCCCAAACTAATATCAGGGTATTCTTGAAGAATATATTTTTTCATTAAGAATCTGTTCTTAGATGTTGTATAATAGTTTAGGGTATTCTCAGGAGGATTATATATTGTATCAAAATGACTGAATGATTCTCCTCCACCAGCAATTGCAAAGTTTTTGTGGGAAAAAGTATCAAATGTTGAAATAATAGCCTTTGATAAATAGTCAGAATTGTCAGCTCCCAAAAGTCCTATTATACTATGCATAGGTGCAGAAAGTGCTATTCTTTCAAGAGAATTTGGATTAAGTTCAGCGTATCTCGTGACAATCGCTCCCCCTAAAGAATGACCCAGAGCTGATATTTTATTTGCTTTGTATTTTGTTTTAACAATATCTACCAACATGGAAAAATCTTTTATGAAATCATCAAAATCATTTACATATACTTTTCTATATTCCAATATATCTTCTTGATATACATCAAAAACACTCCAGGCAGGATCCCAGTTTTTGTATTTTCCAATTAATCTATCAGAATAGCCATGTCCTCTATGATTGATAACAAAAATAGAATAAGGAAATTTATTATTAAGTAAATCATAAACAACCTCTGCATAACGTATTGAGGATTCACCTGAACCATGAGAAATAATGAGAGCATCCGTTGCATTTTCAACCGGGAAGTAGTCATAAACTATTTTGGCTCCATCCGCACCGATAAAGGATTCTCTTTGACTTTTTGATTTATAAAACTCAAGAATTTGATTTAATTGAGGTTTATTATCTGCATATTTCTTGTCTTTTTCAGATATTTCTATATTTTTTTCGGAACTCCATATATATTTAAAATTTTCAGGAGAAATCGTTTCTAGTCTTTCTAATTCTAATTTTGCGAATAAAATCTGAGGAGAATCGGGATATCTATTGATAAATGTATTTAATTCTTCCCTATAATTTGCATTCTGAACATTCGGGAATTCTTCTTTTGAGTCCTGACCGCATCTTAAAAAAGATAGAATTATAAAAAGGGCTAATATTAACTTATTCATTTAATTATTTCCTAAAAATTACAAAGAATCTCGGATAAGTATAAAATTACTTAAAAAAATAGAAATCAAAAAAAAATAATTTTTAATTAAAATGGATAATTTTGGTTAGATAATTTTGCAATATCTATCATACAATTTTTTAAGAATTCTTCCGGATCATCTTTTTTAGAATATTGTTTTATTTCTCCAAACTTAAAAATTATAGTCCTCCGAATAAAAGTATCCTTATACTCAATACCCACACAAATTACATTTACAGGATCAGTTGGTTTTCCCATGATAAATCTAAAACCTGCTGACTTTCCTTCTCCCATTGAATTGGGATATCTGGATTGTTCTGGAAAAAGCACTAATAAATTACCTTCATGGAGAGTTTTTCGGGAATATAAAAGTTGTTGCTTGCTTAGAATAGGATTTTCTCTATCGATGGGAATTCCACCTATTTTGAGGAAAAATCCCAAAAAATAAGGCTTTGTAAGACTATTTTTAATAATACACCATGCATCTTTTCTATTTAAGTAATCAACCATCACGGGTAATCCGGCTACTATATCGTGATTGCTACAATGTTTGGATAATACTAAAATGGGACCGGAAGTAGTAATGGAATGAATTGGTTCAATTATAATTTTAAATCTAATTTTATAAATAAATTTACCTACAAAATACAAAATAGTAGATATAATTCCAGATTTTCCCGGATGGAGAAAATTTTTGTTATTCATAATGATACATTTTTTTCCTAATACCTAGAATGATACTCTTATTTTAAGTAGATTTTAGCTTTGAAATACAATTATTTAATATATTATTTAATTTCATTTGATCTCTTATAAATTCAATCTTAGGCCAGGTTGCGAGCTCTCCCATTCTTATAAAATTTTCAAACTCTTCTTGTGATGGATTTGCAAAAATTTTATACACCGAATCTAAAGTCATTGGATAGTATATATTTATGTCACCTATATATTCCTGATCTATCATTGATCTAATTTTATCCACAGCTGAAAGCCAGGGCATTTTATCAGAGAGATCTACTCCCGCTTCCAATAACTTCAAAACTTGAGTTTGCAAAGTGGAAGCTAAAAAATTAGTAATAAAAGGAAAAACACCCTTCTTTTTCTCTTCTTCAATAAATGGTAGTACATGAGGATTTGCTTGTGATACAATTGATCTGCTTACATTATGCAATCGAATGATCCTTTGCATAGGAATATCTAAATGCACAGAACCATCAATCCAATTTTCTGTTTCCATATATGGAACAATTTCTCCCTTATGATTTTTGGATATAAGAGATACAGCAGGATAAATTCCGGGCAGGGCACAGGATGCTAGTATACTATTTTGAACTAATAAATTAGGAGTTGTTAAATAATTTAATACTCTAGGTCTCTGTCTTTTTCTGGTAGCTGAAATAGTGATATTTAAAATCCGACCGGTTTTTTTGTAGGCTTCTAGAAAGGTTAAATCAGATACATTATTTTGAATATGCTCTAAAAGTTGTGATGGATCTAATATGGATGTTTTATTTACTAATTCGTTAGCTTCATAAAACTTGATAGCTACCCGATGAATTTTTTTTAAGTCAGAAAACATCTCTTGTAATTCTTCATTTGTTTTAGTACAAACACAACCTGCAACAATAGCTCCCATGCTTGAGCCAGAAATAATATCTGGGATTAAATTTTCTAAAAGTAATGCCTTAATTACTCCAAGATGATATATTCCAAAAGAAGCACCTCCGCTTAATAATAGAGCTGTATTCCCGTGAATTTGATTGCCTTTGGAAAATATTTCTAATTTATCTTTCGATGTAATACCTTCAATTTCTGAATCACAAATATAATTTATAGACTTTTCAATTTCCTCAAAATACTCAGAAATGATATATTTTGTGCCTGATAAGGCAGTACTATAAAGTTTTGAATTATTTAATTCCCAGAAGTGACGGGATAGGCTTTCTTGTACTACTGAAATTAAATCTACACCTTTTCTTAAATTTCTACACTCTTTCATTAAATTTATATGATCTTTCAAAAGAGAAGAGTGAAATAAATCAGAATCCTCCTCCTTTCGCCAATCAATTAAATTATTTCTAGAGTCTAATTCATAAGATAAACTTAACCATTCTGAGTATGATTTTGCTGAATTTAAATCTATAATATTATTCATTTTTTATTGAATATGAACTGCTTCTGATAGTATTACTAATTTTTGAATTTCAGTAATTTCTGGAAGAAAATAAATACCATAAGATATTAAAAGGTGCTTAGATTTTATATAATTTGTAGTACTAGAATTTTCTAATATTACTTTATCATTTACAGAATCGAAAGTTACTATTCCAAGCTCAGAATTATTTTTTTCTAATTTTAATGAAGTGGGACTAATTTTTTTAATTTCCATAGAATTTTTCATCTGTTCATTGTTTGCTACTAAAAATAAAAATTCATCCGGATCAATTTTAACTTTCCAGAGTAAATCTCCTTTTTCGTTTAATAATCTAAAATAATCTTCTGTATATTTAATTTCAAATAGGGTATTTCCATTTTCATCTTTAAAAATACTCTTATTTTCACTCAACGTCCCTTTGATAATTTTCCCTTTGGTCTCAATTGATACAACTTCTCCTAGATCTATTTTTGTTTCTAGTGTATCTTCTCTAAATATTTCCAAATTGGTTGGGATGGTGTGATCTGTTTCTGATATTTCAATTTTTTTTTCTTTTTTGCAAAAAATCATGAAAAGTAATATAACTAATACTAATGTTTTTTTCATTTTTTCCCTCCATATATAATAAAAATTTTATAAGATTAAAAGCAATCACTATATTAAAATATTTTTGTTTAATAGATTCAGATTTTCATATATTAAATAATTTGAATTAAAAAAAAGAAAAAATTAATTTTAAGTTATTTTACATTATACAAATAACTATTTTTTTAATTCAAGAATAGAATCTATTTCCGAGCCAGTTTCACTGGATACTCTAAAAATGTACGACAAATCAATTCTAATGGGATACCAAGAAAATCCAGATATTGATATTGGAAAAGGAAAGTCATCTTCAAAAGTAATAAATTTACTGAGAAGAATGGATCGGCTTAAAGGGGATATATTGAAATTCCTATTTACTACTGATGTTCCGTTTGATAATAATTTAGCTAAAGAGAGCACTGAGAATGTTTAAAGTTAAGAATAAAATATCTGGGTGTTTTAGAAATTCTATGAGTGGAGAATTCTTTTGTAGATTACGATCCTTTATTGATACGTGCAAAAAACAGAAGCCTCCAATATTAGAATCTATTCTCTATGTATTTAACTTTAGTTCGTTTCAGTTTGCAAGATAAGTTTTTTAAGTAACTATAGAGTAATACAATACCCCGGAGGTTTCCCCTCGATACGGGACATGAGGATGTCCCTACTCGGGGACCCGGCTCCACGACCGTCCGGATTTCTCTTCCTTTTTGGAACCTTTTTTCTGCACTTTACATAAAGAGAAGAAAAAAGTAAGAGAGAGATTTGATATTAAAGAAGAATTTTAATTAAAATAGAAATTTAATCTTTTAGCTTAAAGGCAAACTCGCTGAGTAAATACATTTATAGATTTTAAAATCATAATAAAACAAGTATGACGAATATCATATCATAAAACATATTTTGAACTAAAATGATATGGATTAAGAAATACATTTTTTAAATATATGTATATATACTTTTTATTTAAAAGGAATAAATATGAAATCTATACCACCGATTCAAAAATTCATGACAACTACACCTCTTACAATTAAAAAATCCGCAACTCTTGAAGAGGCATATAAAGTAATGAAAGCAAATAATATAAGACACCTTCCTGTCTTGGAAAATGATACATTAATAGGGATAATATCTGAAAGAGATATTATGGTGGCTGAAGCTCTAATGAATGTTGATGTATTTAAAGTAAAAGTGGGAGATATAGCTAAAAATGAGACATACCATGTATCACCAGATACTCCTACTGATGAAGTAGTTATTGAGATGGCGGCTAATAAATATGGCTCAGCATTAATAGTTCAAAATAAAAAATTAGTAGGAATCTTCACCACTGTAGATGCGATGACTGCTTTTGCGGAAGTCCTAGAGTTATATAGAATAAAGTAATTTTCAATTTTTATTGTGATACTTTTTCTTTCTAGGGAGAGGTATCAAGCTCGCTACTAGAAAAAAGTAACATTCATAAAACAATTTTTAGTTTTATCTTTAAACTTCATTTAGATAAGATATTATCTCAAATTTAAGAAATTGAACTCAATAAAATTAAGAGAAATATATGGATTCAATCTAAATTAATATCCATTTACTTTATTTGATTTTTATAATTAGATTCAAATTAATCCTCAATATACCGAAATTTAAAATAGATTGTATAAAATTTCAGTTTGATCTAAGATGCTTACTTAATTTTATATAAATATAAGGATAATTTCAAATGAGTAGATGGATTCTGAGCTTTTTACTATTTTTTATAAGTCTTCAATTGTATTCAAAAAAAACTATCTCCCGCTCTGAAATTTTTATAGATGATAATGAGTTATTGCAATCGGAAGATTCCCTTCCCCTAGACGAAGAGGGAAATCCTAAAATCTCAAGAAAAGATGCCATAAAATCTACTTATAAGTTAATTTCTAAAGCAGAAAATAGTAAAATTCATTTTATAGACAAAGAAGGCAAAAGGTTCTCCAATAATTTAGCCGTGGTTGAATTCGATAGCACAAAAGATAATAAACTTTTAGTTGATATCGAATATTCGATCAATCAATCAGAATTTAAAATCTACACTACCCCTATTCACCTTAAGAAGGCTGGAAAAAATATAATTAATTATAAGGCAATCGATAGAGCTGGAAACGAAGAAGATTTAAGTGCAATAGAAGTTTTTGTGGATGTAAATCCCCCTACACTTTCCGTACGGGTTGATGGAAAATCTTTCAAAAATAAAGATCTAATTTATTATGAGCCCGGGAGCTATATTAGCTTACATGCATACGATGATGAATCCGGAATTAAAGATGTTTATGTTAGCATAAATAATGAAGGCTTTTTACCAATAGATTACTTCACTGAAAAATTCAAAGAACCAAAGTTATACAGAATCCAAGCTCTCGCGTTAGATAATGTTTTAAATAAATCTAAAGAATATTCATTTAACTTTTTGGTTGATTCGGAAGCACCGGTTGCTAGCACAAAAGTTAGTAATACAGTTTACTCAAACAAAGTACCAATATGTTCGAGCATCTCTAAAATAAATATTTCTGCTGTAGATAGGGATTCCGGTGTTAAATTAATTTATTATAAGATCAATCAATCGGATAAATGGATAAATTATGCAGGTGAATTTAAAATTCCTGAAGATTTAACTACCTTAGATCTAGAGTACAAAGCTATAGATAATGTAGGAAATGAATCTGAAGTAAAGACTTACAGTTGTCAAATAGACAGAGAACCACCAAAAACTATTCTGGAAATAAGAAAATAGAGAAAGAGAATGACAACACTATTAGATTTAAGTAATTTTCTACCCGATTCAAAAATTCATAATACAAATGAAGCTGAAAAAATAAAAATCGATTCAGTGGCTACCCTGTATCAAAATAAGCCAAATTCCATTACCTATGTAAGTGAAAAATCCTATCAAAATGATGCAAAAAAATCTTCAGCTTCTGCGATTTTAACTCTTCATGGTTGGGAATCTCTCTTTGAAAATAAACCTGTTATCACTGTTGCTCATGTAGATTTAGCACTAATTGAAATATTAAACTTATTTTTTCCTCCAAAGACTCCAACAAATAATCGTGGGCAATACATTGTAATACATCCTAGTGCAATTATTGGAGAAAACACTGAGATCGGAAATTTTGTTTCTATTGCTGAAAATACTAAGATTGGAAAGAATTGTAAAATTTCGGATGGTGCTAAAATTGCAAGTAATGTTACTATTGGAGATAATTCAATAATTGGTCCAAACTGTGTTTTGTATGACAATGTAAAGATAGGAAAAAATTTCATTTCCTTTGCCAACTCTACTATTGGTGGAGAGGGATTTAGGTATATTGATCATAAGACTATATTATTTAGGGTTCCTCAAGTTGGAACCGTTGTTATAGGTGATGATGTAAGAATAGGTTCAAATACATCAATTGATCGTGGTGGAATTGATGACACTTTGATTGGGGATGGTACGAAAATTGATAATGATGTCCAGATTGCACATAACGTTAAAATTGGAAAACATGTGATTGTTGCAGGTGCCACTGCTATTGCGGGGAGTGCTGTCATTGAGGATTACTGTAAAATCAGTGGAGCCTGTGCCGTGGGAGATCATATTACACTACCCTCCGGAACAATGTTGGCGGGTGGATCTGGAATCAGAAATACTCCACCCAAAAAAGATATCTATGCAGGTTGGGATTGGAATCTAACTTTTATGGAATTTCAAAAATTTAGAGCCAACGTAAAACATATTTTAAATTTAAATAAGATCGTAAAAAAAATAAAAGACATAGAAGAAAAATTAGGGATTAAAGAACAAATTTAATACTTTACACACTTCACTTCCATTGGTATAATTATCCTGTTCTTTGATTAATTTACTAAAGGAAGTAACTTATGCTTTGTTTTATAAAAAATTTATTATTTATATTATTATTTCTTGTCCATTGTAATTTTAGCAGTAATGTGAAGTACATTAATTTAAGTAAAAATTACCCTGATATTAAATGGAATGAAAGGACAGAAGAAGCCACTAAGATTCTCTCCGATCTTTTAAAAATAAATACTGTTCGTGGAAATGAAATCGAAGCAGTTAAATATATTCAGGCAATTCTAAACAAAGAAGGCATAAAAAATACTTTATATTTTGATCCTGCCTTTCCTAAAAGACCTAATTTGGTAGCAGAACTCCCTGCCACGACAACGAATCCGAAACCGGGCATCATTCTTGCCAATCACTTAGACACAGTAGAATTTGATTCAAGAGAATGGAATATTCCCCCTACTTCCGGACAAGTCGCCAATGGGAAAATTTATGGAAGAGGTGCAATAGATATGAAAGGGATGGCCGTTATGGAATTAATGGCATTTCTGGAATTGAAACGAAGTGGAGTTGTGCGTAATAGAAACTTTATGTTTTTATCTTTGGCTGATGAGGAATCTGGATCTAAATTAGGAGGAGTGTATCTCACTACAAAACACCCTGAGATTTTTAAAGGTTATGAGTATGCACTCAATGAAGGTGGTGTTGCTACTCGGGATATTGTAATACCTAAAAGTACAATTTTTAATATTCAATATGCCGAAAAGGGAAATATTTGGATAAGAGCGAAAGCAAAGGGATTGAGTGGGCATGGTTCCACTCCTCCAAAAGAATATGCCATATTGACATTAATTAAATTTTTTGATGAAGTTAGGAAATTAAATAATGACATAGAAATAACTACGGAGACTGAATCATTCTTTTATCAATTAGGAACTATAAGTAATTTTCCCAACTCCTTATTCTTGAAAAATGCAAAAAATCCAATTATTAAATTGTTATTAACAGGAACTATTAGTAACAATAGACATTTAACTGCCATGACAACAAATACAAAGTCAATCACCGGAATAAAAACTACTGAAGGGGAAGAAGGTGAAAATGTTATATCCGGTGAAGCATTTGGTAAAATGGATATTAGAACTCTCCCGGGATTGAACCAAGAAATGTTTATTCAAAAAATTGAAATAATTGCAAAAAAATATTCCATTGATATTATCATAACTGATAAAAATACAGCAGATTTTTCTCCCATTGATAATGCTTTTTTTCAAACTCTGGCAAGTGTTTCGGTTTCAAAATTTCCGAATAGTACAGTTACTCCCTTTTTATCACCGGGAAAAACTGATAATTCTTATTTAAGAAGAGTAGGAATTAAATCATATGGTTTAATTCCTGCCATTCTATACTCTGAAGATATTGATACTATGCATGGAAAAAATGAAAATATCAGCATAGAAAATTTGCGATTAGGATCAACAATTATTTTTGAAACTCTTTTTGAAATGAATACATTCAAAAATTAAATATAATTATTATGAGATTTATAATAAATCAGTTTTACATATTTATTTTTATAATAAATTTATTTAATAGTTACAGTTTAAGTGCACAAGTTTCTATTAAAAAAGATAAAATTTATATTTCTGAGCCTGAATCTAAGATAGTTAGTGGAGACAATTTAAAAGATAAAGTTAAAAATTTACTTTTAGTAAAATTACTTAAGGTAAATAATAATAAATTTACTATTTTTGATAATGATTATATTAAAAGTGTTTTGGAATTAAAAGCAAAGCAACAACTTATGGGTTGTACGGATTTAGAATGTGGAATTGTTTTGGAAAAAATACTCCAACCTGATTTTAAAATTGTTACTATAATTTCCAATTCTGATAAAAAAGTTAATTTAAGTTTAAAATTCTTTAAATTTTCAGGGGATAATCCAACTATTTACTCTGCAATCGATAGATCTTTTGAATTTTATCAACTTGAATTTTTTATTGAGGAAATGATTCAATATTTAATCAATCCAAACTTTAGGATAAGAGATGAAATTGCCCCTTTAAAAATTGAAGTACAAAATGATTTATTATCTTTAAAAATCAAAGAATCACCTTCTCCTATGATATCTGATTTTTCTAATCCTTCAAACACCGAAAAGGTTAATAATTATATTTCTGATTATAATAATTTATTAAAAGAAGGAGATAAATTTTTTAGTGAGGGTAAATTTTGGGATAGTTATAAAATTTATTCCGGAATTATAAAAACTATAAGAAACGATTTAACCAAAGAAACTCAGTTTCAATTAAAAAATTATGATAAATTAATTTATGATAAAATGCAGATAGCTTTTTATAACAGTTATGCAATAGAAGTAAAAAAAATTGATCAATTATATATTGAAAAAGTTAGCAAACAAATATTGAGTAATGATGAAAGTATGAATTTATATTTAAAATATGATGGGTTGTATCAACATATTCAATTGAATTTAAAAAATCATCCCGGAGAATATGCTGAAGTTGATGAATTAATTGTAGGTAGACTCGATGGAATTTTAATAAATAAATGGATTGGTGATGAAAAAATTGGAGATGATAGTTTTATTTCTTATAAATTTTATCAATCATACAATATGTATGACAAAATACTTCAGGATAATTTAAAAATTAAAAGAAGAGAAGGATTAAACAGAAAGAAATTTAGAGAAAGAATAGAGTTAAAAAAATTAAATTCATTAAAAACTGGAATAAGTTATTCAAAAAATAAAATAATAAGTTACTCTGAGATCATTGAAAGAAAAAATTCTATTTATCTAAGTTATTTTCGCTCATCAATTGCAAATGATCCAGTAGCCATTGAAGCTGATACATTAGTAAAAAAGATCAGTAAAGAATTAGAAGTATTTATGTTATCTCCAGAGCAAGAATTTTTTTTAGTGAATGAATCTATATTTATAAATGATAAGGTTGCCAAAGAAATTAATGAAAGTAGATATACTATAAATGACCCTTTTAGAGTTTTAGTAATAGGTAATCAGGATGCATTTAAAAAATTAATAGTAAATGAGAAGAGAAAAAAAGAGATTAAAGATTTAGAAAAAAAGGTATTAAGTAATAGTAATCAAGTAACTAGTAATATCTCTAGCTCCGGTAATGGAATATCCTATTATACGATACATACCCTACTTTTTCCATTTAAATATCTTTTAAATATCTTAAAATCTGTGACTGATATTATTGCCATTACACCCATAGCAGGGTTGGGATTTGGGTCTGAAGTACTTTTCTTTAATTTTGGTGTTGGGGTTGGTTTTCCCACTGAAGACTTTACGATAACAAGTGTAGTACCTTTTGAAAAGGATAGTGTACCGGGAGCTCCTGGAGAGATGGTGGGAGATTTTGGTTTTTTAGGATTCAATACTTGTAAAAATTATTTTTTTATTAGGGGATTGGGTGGTTGTAAGGCTAATAATATTCAACAATATACTACATTAAATTTTTATATGGCTTTTGGAGTTGGAGCTCATGTAACTTTTGATTTGGGAAGGGTGTTAGATATAATACCTGTACTACTATTTATAGATATGGATAGCATTGTGTATTCTAAAAAATATAAAGCAGAAAGAATAGAATATTACCCCTAGCCATTTAACATAAACCAGTGTAACCAAAGTGAATCTACCATGGCATGAACCAGAGCGGCATGAAATAATTGATTTGTTTTTATATAAATATAAGAGTACATTACTCCAAACATACTCGCAAGAAGAGCATAAATCCAATTAGGTGTTGGATGACCTGGAGTTGGAGTAAATATATGTGCTATTCCAAAAAACACAGAAGAAATTATAATAAACTTTAATACTGAGATTGTAGGGTTGTACTTCTTTAAAATATATAAAAATATTACCCTAAAAAACATTTCTTCGGGTAAACCAACTGCTAAAGTAAAAATAAAGATTTGAACTATAAAATCAGAAAACGGTCCCACCTCATCCTTTAACCTGACAAAATCTAAAAATGCAGCAGTAGGAACTACTGTAAGAGATAAAAAAATGGTAGCCGAAATTGAGTAAACAAAGTGAATGAACTTAAAATTTATCGTAGTACCAAAATCATAAGATAGGTCTTTTTCAATTGGATGTACTACAAGATATAAATAAAAACATAAGGGAATGGTACCGATTACATTGGTTTTTATCGCTATGTCTCCCGGAAGAAAAATAACTCCCCCAGGAAGAATATCAAAATAAAGAGGAAAAAATAAGAATAAATATATAATATAATGGGAATATTTAATATTTTTTATACTTTGAACTTGTAGAGATAAAAATAAAATAATTGCATAAAAAATTCTAATTAAAATATTCCAACCCAAATGGTTAAAATAGAAGTCATAAAGTATTGGAAAAACAGAAAAAATGAAAAGTCCGAAAATTAATAAAATATGAGAACTTTCAAAATAATTTTTAATTTTTTTACCAAGTATAGGGAGTAAGAGTAAAAATGGTAATACTAAACAATAAAGAATTAATACAATTTCTATATTAGTCTGAGTCATTAGATTTTTTCTTAAATACCAGATATTAAATTTTCAGTTTTGGCTAATAATTCATAAAGTGTATCTAATTCTTCCAACCAATTAGTAAATGTGGATGCAGTATTGGTTAGATCTCTTATATTTTCATTTGTATGTTGAATAGACTTTTCTTGAAGTATTGTAGATTCACTTACAAAATTAGCCTCTTCACTTAATTTGTGAATTGATTTTAGAATACTGTCCTTCTCTTTTTCAAATTCTAAAAGTGCCTTTAATGCCTCTTCCAATCCTTTATCCATTGAACCAAAACCAGTAAATATATTTTTAAATACATTCGTGATACTACTAACCGATTCAGTTCCAGAAGCTGTCTTACTTAGACTATCTTTGATTATCTCACCTATTTCTTTGTTATGACTTGTAGATTTACTTGCTAGTTTACTAACTTCTTCAGCAACTATAGAAAACCCTTTTCCATATTCCCCTGCCCTAGCCGCTTCAATACTAGCATTTAAAGCAAGTAAATTTGTACGGGAAGATATTTCATTCATGTCCTTGATTGTACCTGCAATTTTTAAGGCACTTAAATTGATTACCTTCATAGTCTCTTCTGTAGAACTAAGAACAACCTTACTTTTATTCATATCAATATTGATAAGATAAAGACTACTTTTTATTGACTCAATCAGATTTTTTAATTGTGCAAATTGTATTTCAAGTTTTTTTGATTGATCCTCTGCCTCCAAAATTTGATTTTTTTGACCATCGGTAGAGGCTGTAATTTTTTTGGATGCATCAGAAATTTCTTTCATAGAGTTAGTAGACTTACTAGAGAGTGATATTTGGGATTCAATTCCATTCTTAAATTCTTCTCTAAACTTTTGAGCAAAACTCTTTGCTGAATTTATTTGTAATTTTAAATCCTTAATTTGATTTAAGATTGTATTCGTTTTAGTCAGTGAGTCTTGAGCAAGACTTTCATTAGTTCTCGACTCACTTAAATAATTTTTAAAAATATTAGTAATTGTACAGGAAATAATTACACAGGCTATCATATATAAATCTGCTGTAATTTCTGAAGATATTCCGATTTCTCCTCGGGAGAAATCTGATCCAAGTTTGTAGTTCATACCATTATTGGAATAAATCAATTGCAATATGACTTGAGCAAATACAATAACACTTCCAATTGTAATACTAAATTTAATACTGTTTCTCAAGGGTAACATTATTAAAAAAATAAAGTAAATTAAGTACAGACTTTTTTCTTTAGCGGCAATATCAATTTGACCGGGAGAAGGAAAAATTAAAACTCCATATATCCTAAG
The DNA here is from genome assembly GCA_947458405.1 of Leptospiraceae bacterium. GTDB lineage: Bacteria > Spirochaetota > Leptospiria > Leptospirales > Leptospiraceae > JACKPB01. The sequence goes on along the minus strand of CANGZW010000054.1, from coordinate 8,241 downwards.
AAAGAATAGTACTAACACATCTGATAAAGCATTATAATAGATATTCCATAATTTTAATTTATTTTTATTTATTAAATAATTTGAATATAAAGCATTCCCTAGAAAATATAATATACCAATTATATAAATTATTATAAGTGGAGCTAATCCCAAATTCATAAATGATATGAAGGTTCCTAAAGAAAAAACACCCGAGAGATAAAATCTAGTCTTGTTAACTATCTTTTCTCCCCTTATAGTTATATATTGCTCTAGCTCACTTTCTGAGGTTTGTAATTTCATTTATTAATATCCGTTTGGTTTTAACTTTAAACAATCCCCTATAAATAGATTAAAGTCAATTATTTTATCTTATTAATTTAGTGGCAAAATATTTAGTTCTAAGAGCAAGAACCTGTCTTACAAGATTTTGCATATCTGTGCAAACTAGAGAGTTTTTTTCAATTTTTATAAACTTATTTTGGGCTAGAAATGTTGACTCCACTTTATCAATTCGATCATCAGTATTAATCATATTCATTATGTCTGAAAAATTCAAATTAAAATTATAATCTTCGTAATGAGAGGAATTAGTTTTACTCATTTCATAAACGGTCAAAAGAATATCTAAAATTTTTGAATTCAAATCAGGAAATTTTGAGTTAAGAATCAGTTTATTCCGATTCCAAATTCTTTCAGCCACCAGTCCAATGATTTTCGTCATCAAACGGGGTTCTTTTTGTGTCATATTTTCATAATTTTGTTTATTTATCACTAAAATTTCAGAATCTTCTAAGGCAATTGCAGTAGCAGAACGGGGCTTATCTTCAAGAAGGGACATTTCTCCAAATATATCTCCCGCCTGCATGATATAAAGTTGGGATTCTTTTTTATCTATTAATTTTGAAATACGAATCTTCCCTCTTCTTAATATAAAGATCTCATCGGCAGGTTCATTTTCACAAAATATGATCTCCCCATCATCGTACTCTCTCATAATTCCTGTTTTCTTGTTAAACTCACCGACTGCTTCTAGTTCAATTAATTTGTCTTCTGATTTTGCTGCAAGTTTAGTGCCCGGTTGGTAAAATTGAATACATCTATACATATAAGTTGAAATTCTTTTTCTGTTCAGAATAGTATAAATTTCTGCCTGTTCAAACATAATCTTAAGATAATCATAATCCAGAGAAAATGTTAAAGTATTGTCTTCGGATTCAGTGAATCTTCTCAGTCGCAAAGAAAAAGATTTTATAATTTTTTTTGCAAGGGAGGGGTTTTTTTGGACCAATTCGGCAAATTTAGTATGATGAATGGAAATAGCATCAACTTCCGAGAGTGCCACAGCTGATTCCAATTGGGGGAGTTGGCTCATGGCTCCAATCACACCGAAGAAATCTCCTGGTCCTAATATTTCATGGGGATTTTCATTTGCCACTGGGAATTTTTTTGTAATATCTACTCTACCACTTTTAATTATGTAAAAACTTTCTGCCTTTTTTTCCCCCTCAATATATATATAAGAATTTTTTTGATAATGGTGATTGTTAAATAATGCCATCTAAGTTTTCCTTTCCTAAAGAAATGAATATATCGCTTTTTTTCATGATTTTCTAAATTATATTAGAATTAAACTAATTATTTTAATTACAAAAAAGTTAATTTGTTGTTTTTCCCTGACTCAAATAATAGAGAAAAACAATAGAACTGAATAAATGCAATTTACTACAACAATATATCTTATATTTTTTCTATTCGTTTATATTCTTTATTGGGCAATAAATTCCAACAAGGGAAAAAGATTTTTTTTATTGATAGCTTCTCTATTATTTTATGGATCTTGGAGCTATATCTTTTTAATTCATTTCATATTTATTTTATTAATTAATTATATATTCTATAGAGTTATATCCTTAACTAAAAATATAAATTTTTTAAGGTTGGCTATTCTCTTAAATATCTTAAATCTTGGATTTTTTAAATATTTTTATTTCTTTAAATTAAATAATATATTTTCTTATAATGTTGTACTACCTCTTGCTATTAGTTTTTATACTTTTCAATTTATTTCCTTTTTGGTTGATAGTTACCGGGATGAAGTAGAAAAAATAAATTTATTTGAATTTCTCTTATTTTTTACATTTTTTCCTCAATTAATTGCGGGACCAATTCTTAGGGCAAAGGATTTTATTTATCAATTAAAAGATATTGTATACCCAAAATTAAATTATATTTATTTAGGAATGTTATTTATCTTAACTGGTATTACTAAAAAAATCTTAATTGCTGATAATATTTCAAAAATAATTGATCCTGTATGGTTAAATCCAGAGTTGTACAATTCCAATTCTATATTTTTTGCATTTCATGGGTTTAGCTGGCAAATTTATTGTGATTTTAGTGGCTACAGCGATATAGCAATTGGATCAGCTTATCTATTGGGATATAGATTGCCCCGTAATTTCTTAGCTCCATTTTTTTCGGTTACCTTCCAAGATTTATGGAGACGTTGGCACATGACACTTTCTAATTGGTTGGGTGATTATGTATATAAATCTTTAGGTGGAAACAAGATATCTCATTTTTATACGAATAGAAATTTATTATTTACTTTTATTTTGGGTGGTTTTTGGCATGGTGCAAGTTGGAATTACATCATCTGGGGAGGATTCTGTGGATGTATATTAGTTATTGAAAAATATATCTATAAAAATATAAACTTTGAATTAAAAATAACTAAATTATTATTTATTATTATCACTTATTTTATATTTGTACTCAGTTTGATATTTTTTAGAATTGAAAACCTTGAATTGACTTCACTCTACATTGCTAAGTTTTTTTACCTTCAGAGTGCTGATCTATCTATTGATTTAAATTCATTGATTACATTTATTTTTTTTGGTGGTTTAATTCAATCATTAGAACTAATAAAATTGGAATCATATGAAAATAGCAGATTTCTTTTATTTTTTATTATTATAGGGTATATATTATTATTTATAACTTCAGGATTAATAGCAGGAGGAAGTAAAGAATTTATTTACTTTCAATTTTAATGAAATATTTTAAATTATTTGTATTACCTGTTTATTTATTTGTATTTATATTATTTTTAGATTTCATTTTAACACTAGATTTTATTCGTAATTTTACAGAAAATAAATTAGAATATTATTTTTATCAAAGTCGGGAAGTTTTAATTAGTGAAAATATAAAAGAAAGTAATCTTTACCCCAATAAGAAAACTCTTTTTTTATTGGGAACAAGTCACTTTGGAGAGCTTTCAAATGATATTATGAATAAAGAGAGACCCGATTTACTCAATTTTAATTATTCATCACCCTCTGCTTCTTTTTCCTATTATGCATTTATCTTAAATAAAGCTATAGATTTAGGGATTAAACCTGCTTATATTGTTTTGGAAATATATCCGTATTCGGCAACTGATACTGCAAATTATTATGCTTTACGATATTCATATGATTTAGGATTTTTTATAAAATATTATAGAAACTTTGATTTTTATGATTTAGATACTTTTTTAAGATCTAGATTATTTAGAACCCAAGTTTTTCCTTTTAAAGTTTCAGAGATAATAAAAAAAATAAAAAATCCAGAAACAAAAGAGATTTTTCAAATCTTAAAAAAAGAAATATATAATAATTTAACTTCTAAAAATGGTGGTATTGCAAATAATCTTATCCATACAATTTCTCCTGATAATTTATTGGAAAATTCTGATATTTATTTTAACGAAAATTTTTTAAATTTTAATTTTTCCAAAAATCAAATGTTCTTTTTGGAAGAAGTTTTAAAAATATGTAAAACTCATGATATAAAAATAATTATGGTTAAACCAATTATTTATCCATATTTAGATAAAAAAATAAATGAAATAGAAAATATTAAAAACTTCAATTCTATAATTAATGGGTATATATCAAATTATAATGTTATTTTAGTAAATCTTCAGGAATATGAAAATTCATTGGAATGTTTAAATTTTATTGATTCTCATCATTTAAGTGGTGGTTGTTATGAAAAACCTACAGAGATTATTATAAAATCTCTAGATAAGTAAATTCTAATTAAAAAATATTTAAAGCCTGCAAAATTTTGTCCCTCCCAGGATATATACTATACATAAAAAGGATAAAAATTGACCCATGAAATTTTTACATACATCTGATTGGCATTTGGGCCGGCAATTTCATAATATTTCTCTTATCGAAGACCAAGAATTTGTACTAGAGCAGATTTTTAACTATATTATTCAAGAGAAAGTATCTGCTATTTTAATATCAGGAGATATTTATGATAGGGCAATTCCTCCTGTGAGTGCAGTGAATTTATTAAATTCTTTTTTAGAAAAAATTTGTTTTGAACTTAAATTGCCAATCATCTTGATTTCTGGAAATCATGATAGTTTAGAAAGAATTAATTTTGGTAGTAAAATGATGAAAAGTTCGGGCTTACATATTATAAGCGATTTAACTTGTATTACAGATCCTATTTTAATTGATGAGGTTAATTTTTTTGGGATTCCCTACTCTGATCCGGATATTGTAAATAGTCTCTTTGGCCTTGAATTAAAAACACATCATGATGCAATGAAATTTTTAGTAGATAAGATATACTTATCGATGAACAAAAGTAATAAAAATATACTACTTAGTCATTGTTTTATTAATGGATGCAATTCATCTGACTCTGAAAGACAATTATCGGTAGGTGGGGCAGATTTAATTGGTGTGGAAATTTTTAATCAATTTGACTATGTAGCTTTAGGACATCTGCATGCTCCTCAATTTAAGGGTGAAGAAAAAATTCGATATTCTGGATCTATCTTAAAATATAGTTTTTCCGAAACTTCTCAAAAAAAAAGTGTTACAATTGTTGAGATAAATAATGATTCAACCAAAATAAAAGAATTACCCCTAAGACCAAAATTTGATTTGGAAATCTTAGAAGATAATTTTGAAAATATTATAGAGTTAGCAAAAAAACATCCCTACAAAGATAATTATTTTTTAATTAGAATCAAAGATGAAAGAGCGATTCTCGACCCAATGAATAAGTTAAGAGAATATTTACCAAATGTATTGCAAATTGAAAAAACAATTCTTAAAAATAACAGTGTAAGGACTAATCTCAAAAATACAGAAAAGAGATCAGAATATGATATGTTTAAAGATTTTTATAAAGAAGTTAGTGGTAATACATTGAACGATCTTGAAGAAAATATTATACTGAATACAATCAAAGAAGTCCATAAAAATAGAGAAAATAAAATATGAAACCATTACTACTCCAAATGCAGGCATTAGGTCCATTTGCAAAAACTGAAATCATTGATTTTACTTTGTTAGGAAGTAACCCTCTATTCCTCATCAATGGTCCCACGGGATCAGGTAAGAGTACTATTTTAGATGCAATTTGTTTTGCATTGTATGGGGAAAGTACAGGAAAAGAAAGAGATATAGAGGAAATGATAAGTGATTATGCGGATAGTGACTTACATACTGAGGTGATTTTTACATTTTTAATAGGGAATAATAAATATAAAATTAAAAGGATTCCTAAACAAGAAATGAAAAAGGTAAAAGGATCAGGAACTACAGAAAAAAATTCAGAAGCTGTCCTTCACAGTATCAATGAAAATAACAAAGAAATACTTTTATCCAATAAAATCAAAGATATAAATTTGAAAATTATAGAGATTATAGGATTAGGAGTTGAGCAATTCAGACAGGTTATCGTACTACCTCAGGGTAAATTTAGAGAATTATTGACTGCCGAGTCAAAAAAAAGAGAAGAGATATTCTCTCAATTATTTCAAACTCATATTTATAAAGATATTGAAAATAAATTAAAAAATAAGGCTAGTGAAATTAAAGAAAAAGTAACAGAAGAGTCAGGAAATATAAGTGGAATTTTAAAATCAACAGAGCATGATTCAATTGAGAAATTAGAGGCGGAATTAGATTCCATCATAAATACTTTTGAAGTGTTAACAGTAAAAAAAAATAACTTATTCAAATTATCAGAGGAGGCAAATGATTTATATAAAGAAGGAATTCGAATTAGGGAAAGATTTACTTTATTAAATTCAAAAGAAAAAGAGTTTAGTATTCTTAAGTCTCAGGAATCTGAAATTTCTTTTTATAAAGAATCAATTAAAAATCATGAAAGAGCAATGAAAATCAAAAATGATTTTGATAAACTTAAAGATTTAAATTTAGAATTAGAAAGTATTGAAAATAAATATTTGAATACATCAAAAGAATTTGAAAAAATTTCTCTTTTAAGGAATGAATCCGAAAAGACATTCAATAAAGCAAAGGAGTATAGTGAAATAATTCAGAAAAGTAAGATTGAAAAATTAAAGCTACTGGAAATGAAAAGTTCCATAGAATCAATACTTAATTTAGAAAAATATTATAATGATGAAAATAAAAAACTAAATGAAATTACTAATTCTAAACTTTTAATCCAGAATGAATTACAAAATATAAATCTTAATATCGAAGATAATGATAAAGATTTTCTAAAAAATCAAAATGATATTTTAGAAATTGAATCTTTAGTTTATAATTCAAAAAATGTAAAACTTTCTATTGAATTAAAGAGTAAGTCTTTAGATATTCAAAAAGAAATCAAAAATTTGCAAGAAAAAATAAATGAAATTTCTAGTAAGGTTGACTTAATTAAACAAGAGGAGGTTGAAAATAAAAATATTTTAAATAAAATCGAGTATCAATGGTATTTAGACCAAGCTACTATTCTCGCTAAAAAATTAGAGAAAGATATGCCTTGTTCTGTTTGTGGTAGCACAATTCATCCTTCACCAAATTTAAAATCAAACAATGAAGATCCAATCAGTGATAATGATCTCAAACATGCTAGGGAAAAATATAATCAAACAATTAGTATTTTATTTAAACTTGAATCAGAACTAAATTCAATTAAAAATTTAAAAACTCAAAAAGAAGATGAATTTTCTAATATTCAAGAAAATAACCTGGATATTTTACATGAATCCTTAGAATCCTTAAATGAAAAAAATTCACTCCTTGTATCCAAGATAAATAATTTAAATAAACTCAGTACAAATCAACCTATACTGGCTAAACGAATAAATGAATATAAAAATGACCTTTTGACTTTAAAACAAAAAGAAAGAAACCTAGAAATTGAAGAAAGAAATTTTCAAAATAATTTATTAAAAATTAATACTCAGTTAGAAATTAAAAATAATGAGCTTATCGATAAGAATATAGATATAAAATTTATAGAGGAGAATTTAAAAAATTTAGAACAAAAAATAGAAAAATTAAATATTGAAATTATAAATTCAGAAAATAATTACAAACAAATACAAGAAAATTATATTCGAATTGAATCTTTATTGAATAGTTTTCTACTTCAAAAAAATGAAATTTTAGAAAAGTTAAAATTAGCTAATTTAAAATGGATTAATTCTTTAAAATTAGAAAATTTTAAAGATATTCTGGAATTTGAAAAATCCATTCAATCCGAAGAAAAGATAAATTCTTTTAAAATCCAAATTAATAATTTTCAAAGCTCCCTGGATACTATTAATGGGGCTATTCTTAATCTAACTAAAGAATTAAATAATTTAGAGATCCCTGATGTAGCTAATTTAGAGAAAAATAAAAATGATTATAAATTAAATTATGAAATAATAGATTCCGAATGGATGAAAATTTCTGAGAGAAAAAATAATTTAAGTAAAATCAAAACCCAATATAAGATCATTAGGGAAAAATTTAAAGAGTTAGAAAATGAATATGCTATTTATGGGAAATTAAGTAGTATAACAAGTGGAACAAATGAAGACAGTTTAAATCTTCAACGATTTGTTCTAAGTGTACTACTTGAAGATGTTTTGAGTCAGGGATCTTTAAGACTTCAAATTATGAGCAAAGGTAGATATCGTTTATATAGAAAAGAAGATAAGATGGGGCACAATAGAGCTTCTGGTTTAGATTTAGAAGTTTATGATGAATATACTGGATACAAAAGAGCTGTTTCCACTTTATCTGGAGGAGAATCCTTTTTAGCGGCACTATCTTTAGCATTAGGATTATCTGATGTAGTTCAGTCCTATGCAGGCGGTATAAAAATAGATACATTATTTATCGATGAGGGATTTGGAAGTCTTGATCAAGAATCCTTAGAGTTAGCTATTAGAGCATTGGTGGACTTACAAAATACAGGTAGAAGTATAGGAATTAT
>CANGZW010000053.1 GCA_947458405.1 Leptospiraceae bacterium | reverse complement strand
TGAGCATCTATCAAATATTCTATAATCTCCACTCTATCATTTAATACTTTTTCCTGTGCTCCATAATAATAAATAACATCATTTTGAGATGCTTTGCTACTTTGAAGAGCCATTGCAATTCTAGCCATTTCCTTAGAAGCATTATCTCTGGCTAGTTTATCTTCTATTGTCATACGCTTTGGAATTAAATCATTGCCAGGAAAATAAAGTCGTAATTTGTCAAATTGTTCCATAGTCTCATCATCATAAGGTTTTCCAGTTTGTGGATTGATTGGAGCTTCCCCTTTTGAATTGTTTGCAGATGAATCATCTTCGTAATTTTTATCAATTCCTACATTCATGAAGTCACCCTCATCAAATACAGAACTATTCGGATTTTTTCTAAAACCCTTCTTATCCTGGTTATTTTCAGAAGAAGATGATGATCCACCGCCTAAAAGTAGAGTTAATTGATCAGCACTTAATTTTTTTCGTTTTTTCTCTCCGCCACCTGATGAAAAAAATGTATAGATAAGAATTAAAGACATTAATCCTACAGATAAAATGAATATATTTCTAATCTCCATATTTAATATTATAAATTATGGTATAATCTCTTTTTTTACTAATTTGGGACCAGCCTTCACTGAAAAGCCCTTAGCTATTACCTTTCTCCAGTTCATATCATCAAATTCTGCTTCTGATATAAAGTCGTCAATTTCAATTATTTTCAAAGAACCGTATTCTTTCCCTTTATCTTCAGCAATCAAAACATCACCTTTTCGGATTCCATCTTTTAATCCGATATTTAAGATAACAGATTCTTTTTTGACCTTAATGATTTTACCTTGGAGAGGAAGATTGGCTACAATTTCGTCGGCTAGTCTAGCGGAGTAATCTTCTAACCTATTTCTTCCGAAAGTATTTATGCTAATATTTCTTATATTTTTTCCTGTTGTTCTATCATAAATATTGTATTTTACAGATATAGAATTAGATGTACTTTTGAATGTACCATGTCCTACATATCTAACCATATTATCTCTTCTTCTCTTTAAATTCAAATATTCTAGAGCATCTGAAGTATAGTAAATAGCATTAGTGAAATTCGTCTTACCATTTGATTCTTCAATTGCATTTCGTATAGTAACTTCTTCATCTCCAGTTACTATCTTCATTTGCGGTTTGAGAGTTAGAGTAAACTTTAAGGAAGATGATAAAACTTGAGGAGTATCAGGATAATCAGGTATAAACTCTTCGGGCTTTAAATCAAATAAAAATATTTCGGGCTCTGTTCTTAAATCATTTGATAATAATCCATCCCTATCAGCAAATCCTTCCATATAGGACAAGGTTTCTTTGATTTTCTTCTGTAGATTTTCAATCCTATTTGTAATTTTTATATCGTCCGGGTTCTCTTTTCTTTGAAGTAGCAAGAAAGAAAGTAATTTTTGTTTATCACTGAATCTATAACTATCTTCCACTAAGGCAGATTTTAATTTTTTATTCTCGGGAATTAACAGTGAAGCCCTTTTTAAATGGTAATTTGCAATTTTATATTCTAACTCTACCGAGGATTTATCATACAAATCGAATCTATACAAACCTAATCTGTTTCTTAATGGATCTTTTTCCATGGAATTTTTTAAAACATAATCTTCCATTGCATAACGGGCTATTATATTGAGTTCATCGATAGATAAAAGATTCGCATAAGATTTAGCTGCGTCTTTTTTATCTCCTAAATAATTTGCCAAATATGCATTATAATGAATAATCGCAGAATCATTAGGGAAATCAACTAAAAGTTCTTTTGTGAAATTATAGGCTTCGTCATACTTTCCAAGCCAAATCTGAATTTTTACACCGAGAATTCTGGAATTTTCATGTTTTGGATCTAAGGATAAGGCTGTTTCTAGTAGAGATAATGCCTCTTCCATGAATTCTCTTCTCAATTCTTTATTATCTTCTTTAGATGCAAGTTGGTATTTCAAAAAAGCTTTTTCATAAAAAACATCAGGATTCTCTGGATATTGTTTCAAGAGTGAATCTATTATTTCTGTTGCTTTAGAATATAATCTATTAGCAGTATTAGCTTTTGCTAATAATAAAAAGTATTCATAGTTATTATTAATTTTTTTCTTTGCTTCTTCAAGTCTTCTAAGTGCTAATTCATTCTTTCCCATTCGGAGTAGAATAGTTGCCCTCTGAATTAATAGTATCACATTGTATGGCTCTTCTCTGAGAGCATTTTCTACAACATCCAAGGCTTCTTGATTTGAGCCTTCTAAACTCATAATCTCTGCGACACCGGCAACTGCTTCTTTATTCTTTGAATCTGCTTCTAAAACTTTTTTATAAGAATTTAGTGAATCAATCCTTGAGCCCAAAGCTAAAGATGATTTGGCAAAACCTAAATTAGCTCTATTTGATGCTGGATTTTCATCGAGGGCAGACTTAAAATTAGCTAAAGCCTGTCTATATTTCCTTTCTCTATAAGCCTTCTCTCCAATCGCCAAATATTCCGCAGTTGATTGAGAATGTAGTACGTTTAATAGTGAAAATAATATAAGATAAAGTGTAAATTTTTTTATTGAAAACAAAGATAAAATGGTCTTTAACTTTCCATTTTTCAAATTAAGATCAATTACTTTCGGGAACAAAATATCCTCCTTGAGATTTTCCGATTATTTCCCGGAAGAATACAGACAAATCATAGTCAATAAATTTACCTGCTAACTCTGCCCCTGCTTTACTCTTGTATGATAGAATGTAACGATTATCTTTTTTAGATTTAATAAAATTGTACAATTCAGTCTCTTCTTGACTTCCAGGAACTTTGAGATACACCCCACCTGTTCTAACTGCCATATCTCTATACAGAGTACTCATTTCATTTTCTTGTGATCCTAAAGAGAGAACAATTATTGGAATGGAATGAGCATTTGCAAACTGAATATTTCTAAGCACACTATATTGATTAAAGGCGTTAGGCAAAACATCACCAGATACCAAAAGAACTACTGCTCTCGGTCCTAATTCGGGAGTTAAATCACTAATAGCCTGATACACACTTTTTCCTAAGTTTATAAATTCAGTCTCTGGAACAGATTTTCTTATTCTTGCATAAATATCCAAGGGAGAAGTTCCAAAGTCATACACTTTTTCAGAATCTTTTCCTGCTCTTACAACTTCAACCTTATCTTTTTTGGTTAAGGAGGAAAAGAAATTACCTAAAAATGAATCTAAATTTGGGGAGATTTCTTTAACTTTAGGGCTATTTTCAAATACAATAGAAGTAGATATCTGATTATTGAACTCTTTCATATTCGCCATACCTAATAGAGGAAATACACTAGAATTTTCTGTGACACGAAACGCTTCTCTACTGATTCCGGTCAGATCTTGATTGCTTCTATTTTTAACACGAACAAATATAGATACGCTTGGAAATTGATTTAATTCAATTCTTTCAACAAAGACATTGAGGTTAGATGTCAAAGAATTTTTTGGAGCAAAAATATCCACCCTATGTCTATCATAATCCACAGTATAAAGAGAACCTGTGTAATCATAGGTACTGGAATATGGTCTTAAGATTTTTACATACTCTCCGCTAGCATCTCTGAATGTGGAGATTCGTGTCCATTTTTCTTGGATTGGACTGTATATCATTAAACCATTTGCTTCATCAGCAACGTACATTCTATTCTCATAAAATTTAATGGATCTGGGTTTTTGCATATTGGGGTGAGAAATTTGTCTAATGAAATTACCTTCATCATCAAATATACAAATTCTTTTGTTCTCTTTATCTGCAACATAGAGAAGACCATTCTCTCCTATAGCAAGCCCTGAAGGAAAAGAAAGCCTATCATTTGGACCTTTTCCTGTCTTACTGAATTCTAGAAGAAATTTACCATCTAGAGTGAATTTTTGAATTCTATTGTTACTCGAGTCACTTATATACAAATGGTCATTTTGTGAGACAGCTACTCCAGAGGGACCATGAAATTGACCGGGACCAATCCCCTTTTCACCAAATCGTTCTATCAATCTACCTGATTGGGAAAGTTTAAATACTCTGTCAGACGCAAAATCAGATACGTATAAAATATCTTTATGAAGAGTAAAAAACATAGGACCTTCAAATGTTCTACCCAATCCACCCTTAAAATTTCCTACCGGAAATCCATTGGGATCAAATTTTATAATATTACTTGTTTCAAAAGAAAGCACATAAAGATTACCAATGGGATCGACCAGAGCATCTGTAGGATGTCGGAAGCGAAAACCACGATTAGCATCACCAGAAATTTGCTTAAAAAAAGTTAAGACATCTTTTTTTCCGATTCCAGCGATTTTTAATCTTAGCACCTCTGCCCTATTTTTCCAGATTTGATTGGAAACTCCCCTTCTCTCAATAATTTCTAATTCATTGAGACTTTCCTGCCATTCACCTGTTAGGTAATACGCATCGGAGAGCATTTTACGGGATAGGTGGAATTCTTCCATTACCGTAAGCGAAGCCATGAAACTTTCTTTGGCGGCTCCGTACTGATAGTTATTTAACTGGAGGAGACCTTTCTTGAAGTTTGCTCTTGCTGGCTCCTTCCCCATTCTAAAATCAGGTAGCTCATCACTTTTAAGTGATACAAGACTTAGAAAAAAGAAGGCTAGTAATTTTAAAATTTTAAGCTTCATTCTCCGCCGATTGTTCACCGGACTCAGCAGTTTCATCTTTGCCGGTTGATAGATCTTCTACAATTTTATTCAAAGAATGGGATGCACGAATTGTTTTTTCAATATTTTCCGTATTTATCTTTGCTAACTTGTAAACATTTAAAACGTTATCGGTCACACTGTTTGAAGAGCGGGTAATATTCGAAGTACTTTTTGCAGTTTCATTGATTGCATCAATTTGCTCTTCAATGGCTTCTTCTATACCCTGTTGGTTGTTTTTGATTGCTAAAATATGATTTGAAATTTCGGACATCGTATTAACGGCTTCTTTTGCGTCTGAGAAGAAATTATCAATTTTATTTCGTATTTCATCTGCAATTTTAAAGGTCTCTTTGGAGAGCTCTTTAATCTCATTTGCTACGACCGTAAATCCCCGACCCGCTTCTCCCGATCTTGCCGCTTCAATACTAGCATTCAAGGCAAAAATATTTATTTGCTGAGCTAAAGTTGCGACAATCTTATCAATTTTATCTAATTCCTTGCTAGAGTCCAAGAATCCAGAAAAGACTGCATTTGTACTGTCTGCCGCTTTTAATGCGCTGAGGGAAGATTTAGTAGAATTACTCACGTTTACAGAGATTTTCTTGACACCTGTTTTCAGTCTTTCCAGAGATTGCATAACACCCTGAATATGAGCGGCTAACTGTTTTGCGGCGTTAGAAGCATGGCTGGTTTGTTTTTCTAACTTATGGGCATTTTTCCCCATGGAATCATTTACATCAGAAAAATCTGCAATTATCTCTCCCATCTCCTGCACGAGCCCCGGAATCCCCTCGGGTCTTATATTGAGAGAGGGCTTAGAAGGAAGATTCCTACTTTTTTCGAATATTCCGAAAGGATTTGTCCCAATAGTTTTCTTCACATTTGTCATAGTCGTTCCTGCCTATTATTTATTATCCTTTGATAAGATCTCTCCCACAACAGCCCTATAATCGGTGGCTCCATAGGATTTTGGGTCATACTGAAAGATTGTTTGAAAGAAACTAGGACATTCGGCAAGCTTTATATCTTCTCTGATATAAGTATTATAAACCAAAATACCAAACCTTTCTATCAATAACTCCACTATTTCCATATTATGACGAATTGCTGGGTCAACTCTACAGGGCAATATTCCAGCTATATGCAAATCAGGATTTAATTTTAACTGTATGGACTCCACTGTTTCCAAAAGTCCAATCACTCCATAAAGAGTCAATGCCTGCGCCACAACGGGAATAATTAATTCTTCAGAAGCGGCTAGTGCATTCACTGTGCTTAAATTTAATCCGGGCGCACAATCAAAGATTACATAATCCCAAGAATTCCCTGGAAGATTTTGAAACTTTTTTTTCAAAAGCTGACTTTTATTAGGGCTCTCTTTGAGAGATTTCGTATTACGATGTCTAATGGGCGAAAAAGGTATAATATCTAAATTTTTAACAGTAGTCTTCAGGGCTAATTCGGAAATCAATTCAGCCCCTGAGTTTAAATCAAATAAATCTTTTTCTACTTCCGGCCTTTCACCACCCAAAAGCCAGATGGAGGTAGAGGCTCCTGGATCAAGATCCACCAATAGAACTTTTTTTCCCTTATCTGCAAGTCCTGCAGAAATGTTAACGGCAGTGGTGGTTTTCCCGCTCCCGCCCTTTTGATTGTTAATCACTATTTTTCTCATACCAATCTTCCAAAAAGGATTTATACAGATAACTCTGATTTCACTTCTACTACTTTCTCCGCATCCAGAATAAGAAGGATAGAGTCATCCAACTTATAAGAATGTGATACATAGAAACTATCAATTTCTTGAACGTTTTTGCCTATTTCTACCTTAGTATTTTGCTGAATTTCTTGGATATCACCCACTTCATCTACAAGAAAACTAAAGGCACCTTTCTTTGTCTTTATAATAGCATGGAGAGGATTTGATCCCACTTCCCAATCAGGAAGATCAAATTTTTTACGGAGGTCAATCACTGTTATAATGTGACCCCTGTATTGAACAATCCCTTTTACAGCCTTTCCAGCTAGGGGAACTCTTACAATTTCAATATTCTGAAGAATACTCATTACCTTCAATACGTCTATACCAAAACGAATTCCACCTATCATAAAGGTACAAATTTTTCTCATTTCAAGAACTCCTCTAAAAAGGGAGGCTCAATATTGTTTTGGATTTCTGTTGGAACTACATCCACTTCAATTTCTTCAAAGTTTACTATCTTTTTTACTAATTTACTATTGAGATAATGTCTCTGGATTTCACCAATATCAAGAATTAAGGATGGTTTTTCGTCACTCAATATAGTAGCTCCCGAAAACAGGAAGATTCCACTCAATTGTGAACTCATAGAACGAACCACAGCTTCTTCCATATCACTGACTCCATCTGCTACCATTGCGAACTGCATTCCATCATTCTCGAGGACAACTATATGAATGAGTGGATTTTCGGGGAGCTCCTTCATGTCAGGATCTTCATATCTTAAAATTTGCTTCATATAGATCAATGGGTATCTTTTTCCCCTTCGAACAAAGACTGAATGTCCCTGTATCACTTCAATCCCTTTGATAAGAGATTCGGAGTCCATGGGAACGATTTCTACTAAGTAAATCTTGGGAATAGCGTATCTTTCTTTTCCGAAATTTACACAAATAACGGGAACAATCGCGTTTACCTGAGGAAGTGTGAGATGAATATCCACTCCTTTTCCTTTCATTGAGTTTTTGAGGAAAATACGTCCACCCATTGTTTCAATCTTGGCTTTGGCTATGTCCATTCCCGATGGACGACCACCAATGAATCCACCAGAATCATTGAGACCGGCATACCCATCCTTAAAAATATAATGTATGACTTCATCGTCTGGAATTTTTGCCGCTTCTTCCGTAAATAGTACAGATTTTTCAACCAATTTTTTGCGGATTTTATCTGGATCCAGCCCTTCTCCATCATCGGATACAACTGCATGGAATAATTCGCCGCTCTGATAACACTCTATTGTAATGGAACCATCGGGAGATTTATCATGGGCAATTCTCTGGTCTGTTCTTTCAATTCCATGGGTCACGGAATTATGAAGAATTTGAACCAATGCTATACGCAGACCTTCTAAGAGCTTTGAATCTACCTCTCTCTCTTTTCCAATAATTCTTAAAATAACAGATTTCCCGAGTTGTTTAGCTGTATCTTTTATGATTTTATCTAAATTCAGAACAAGTGTTCCTACGGGTTGGGTTTTAGAATTTCGAACCTGGGTGTAAACATCAGAGACTAAGGCTGACATTCTAGCTATAACCTGAGAGTATTCATAGGATTTCACTGCAGGTCTAAAATTGAAAAGTTTTTCGCGAACATGAATCATTTCCACAACTGTATTCATGAGTCTGTCCGTAAGATCAGACTCGCTAGAAACTCCGGGAGTAGGAGTTCCCGCCATAAAGATGTCAGTAACATCATTTATGTCACCAATCATGCCTTCAGCTTCGCTTTTCTTGATAACTTCTTCTACGTCCTGAATAATTGAGTTATTGATGGAAGGAGGCTCTTTCCCGGTTTCGTCAATATGAAAAATAATTTCACGTATTGCCATATTGAGCTTGAGAATTGTGGTAATCATTTCTCCAGAAACTTCAGAATCCGATTGAATTAATTGGGTAATCAGGCGCTCGCCAATATGTGTTAGGGATTCCAGTTTGGTAAAATGAAGAAATTTACTGGATTCTAAAAAAGTTTGAAAATTGGCATGAATAGTACGGAGAATCTCTTCCGACTCGGGATTTTTGCCGAGTTGGATAAGTTCCCTATCGAGGGAATTTAGAGTTTCATAACTCTCCGATAAAAATATGCGTAGTTCTTCTTCCACTGGAGTTCTTTTTATTCTTAGATTTTCAGAAAACTTTTCTGCTATTTAATACTTTCGACCAGTTTTAAAATTATCCATTAAGTTTTCCTTTTTATAAAAGAAAGAAAAGAAAATATTTTAGAATCTTTTTAAATTTATAATGTATATCTTGAGGGGCACTCCCATTAAAGTTGTAAACTGAGAATACTCAATGTGAGTATAAATGGGAGATGATATGACTAAGTTTACTTTGATTTTTAAGACTCGTTTTTATTTAAAGATTTTGACAGTAATTCTACAAATTTTAATAAATCCTATGAATTTATTTTCAGAGACAAATCTTTCTCCCGGCTATTATCTAAGCTCCACTCTTCAAAAAATCAATTATTCTGATATAGAACTCATGCTCAAGAATGCAGATGTTCTGATTTTAGGGGAAGAGCATGATGATATCGAAGGACACAAAGAAAAGGCAAACCTATATAGAAATTTGGCTCCTATCTTAAAACCATCCCTATCTCTAGAAATGTTTGAAACCGACCAACAAATTTATTTGGATGAATACCTGCGCGGAATTATTGATGATAAGCAAATACTAAAAGAAACGAGAGTTTGGAATAATTTAGAGAGAGACTATCTTCCCCTTCTGCAAATAGCAAAATCCAACTCCCTCCCTATGCTGGCTTCCAACGCTCCGAGACGTTATATAAGAATTGCTTCAAGAGGTGGTATGGAGGCACTCCAGAATTTACCAGATTTTTCAAAAGAACTTTTACCCCCCCTTTATTTAATTAAAGCATTTCCCCAAATAGATTATGAAAAAAAGTTTTTTACTATTATGGGAGGACACAGTAATTGGGGTATGAAAAACTTTTTTTTAGCTCAAGAGCTTTGGGATACAACTATGTCACACAGTATTGCAAATCATGTAAGTAGCACAGGAAATAAAGTAATACATGTAAATGGGAGATTTCATTCCGACGAAGGTATGGGTGTAACCTATAGACTAAAAAAAATGGGTATGAAAGTGGTTACCATTTCTATGTTTCCTATTCGTAAAAATAGTCCCGAGGAAGATTTTAGTAAATTAGCAGATATTATTTATATCAGTCCCGAATCTTTGCAGAATAAAGAACCCTAATATTGTAAGAATGAAGTGCTGACTAATAATTTTGTCACTTCATTCCAATTTTTAAGATGAAAAATCGTTTTTTTCAATAATTATACCTAATCGGACTAAATCATTGAAAAATCGTTTTGGTTCCACAATGATTGCCTGTTGATGGAGACCGGGAATACCTTCTGTATTTTCAAAATATTGTAATAGACAAGCAACCACTGCAACTGCTGTAAAATAGGAACCATCTATGTGAGATACAATCATTTCTTTTTGCACAGATTCACCCTTGATTAAACCCGAGCCTATTATTTTCATTATAATTTTATAAGGAGGTTTAGAAAACATTTTTAAACTCCAAAACATCAAGTTAGAGAGCGGATTTACAAATATAGCAGGAAGGATTTTTAGTAAAACCAAGAGAATTGGAAATACAATATAATCTGTAATTGGATTAAAGCCTGCGATAAAAAATCCAATATTTCTAAGTGCGGGATATATTTCAGGTAATACACGTAATTCTTCAAAAAACATAGGAGCGCAGTACTTCTTTCCAAACTCGGGTCCAAAATCAATTTCTTTTAAATCTTTATTTGTATATAAGCTGGCATTTATCCAATTTCCATTTTTATAATAGAGAGATTGAAAATCCATTAATTCCACTAGAAATTCTCTTCTACTCGATGGAGAAAAATTATAGGTATTATAGTCGATATTCATAACACTCCCAACTATTGCCTCATTGAAAGAGTCAAAATAGGAGCCAATATAACGAATGATTGCAGAGGGAAATCCAGGATGAATACCACCCCCCGTTATAAAGCAAAGTTTTTTATTATCAATTTCTTTACGAATAAGAGATAATTGAGTGAATACTTCTCTTCCAAAATGAATATCCATGTAATCACAATTAAATTCTAAAGCTACTTTTGAAATCTGCACTGTGAATTTTGAAGTGCTTGAAGCAATGAGTAATAAAGAAACATCAGTCATTGACTCTCTTAGGGTTTCAATTTTAGAAACATCTATATATTTTGCAGAAACTCTATTCCCGGAATATTCTGTATTGCATATCTCCATAAAAAGTTCAGCTTTTTTTAAGTCTCTACCGGCTACTATGATTTGTGCGGAGGATTCCTTTAATAGTAGTTTAGTTATATTCAACCCAACATTACCATATCCGCCGAGTATTAAAATTCTTTTAGATTGCATTTATTTGGACCGATTACCTTAGATACTTTAAAATATTATTCATTAATACATATAAAAATTATGTAATTACTTCATGGGAAATAGATTAATAAATAAATGAAAAAAATAGCTCAAATTTAAATTAAATTATTATGCTTCCTTTTAGTAGTTATCCATTTTTTATAATCATAATAAATGGCAATTAAATACCAATAGACAGGCTTGGTAAGTAGCCCAATTTTTATGGTGAGATTCTCGAACCATGACGATTGCTTGTCTTTCAATATCAAGTAAGGTCGAAGGAAACCTGCTGAGTTAATACTATTTTTTTATATTAATTATTGATTATTCTTAATATTATATATATTATGAACAATATGGCATTTTTAAAATTTAATCTTTACTGCTTAATCATAACTTTAGTTTTAGCATGTAATCTACCCACTATGGCAGACAAAACAGAAGTAGAGACAGATATATACTCCTGTTTTATGGATCCAGAAGTGAATGAATTAATGCAACATGCTATTCAGTTAAAAAATTACAAAGAGGCTAATGAAATTTTTCTCAATCTATTGAGCATTCGACCTAACTGTATTGACCTTCACCAAGCACTAGCCGGAAATTATGCTTTCTTAAATGATATGACGAATTTTCAAAAGTACAATAACAAAGCACGTTTTCTTCAAACAGAGTATGATTTAAAATCCGGGAAATACTACAATAGAATCGAAAAAAAAATATCAGATGCATCTAAACCCAAGATTATATATACAGAACCTCCGCGATACAATCGATTGGACTATTGGAGATGGAAATATATTTATAACCAACGAAGGTATTAAAAATTATATCGATTGATAATTTGATTTTTTTCTTCTTCTATATTTCTATTGAAATATTTTGATATATAATTATTTATTTGATTAAAACTCTTTTCATCCGGAAGTCCTAAATTTCCTATTCCTGATCTTCTAAAATAAAAATCAGATAGATATCTTACATCTTCATTCTTTAGTGTATATTCTATTTCTTCTTTATAATATTCCATATTATCAATCTTTATATTAAAATCATTAGAAGTAGTTGACTTATCACTATTTGATGCAATTTCTTTTGCAGTAGAACCATATTTTGTTACAAGATTGAAAGCTTTTTCTTCCGAGATCCACGGGTTTTGATTTTTTAAATCCCTTATAAGTGTGGGGATATCAGAGTACATCCCCGAATCTGGTTTTGTACTTTTCGTAAGACATATTTTCCCTTTACCCAAAATATCACAAACTTCGTCAACAGCTTTCTCTGCTAACATTCTGCTAGTTGTATATTTTCCTCCAAGGGCAGTAATAAAACCGGGCCTGCCCGATAATTTATGGTCTGAAATTTCATTTTTTCTCGAAACATTATAGGTATTAGAGGAGTCAGTAGAATCATCAACCAAAGGTCTCATTCCACCATAATAGTAATACACATCTCGGGTCTCAATTTTGAAATTTAGATATTCATTTATTTCTTGGATTAAATTCTGAATATCCTCTCCAGTAACTTTAAATTCATCTGGACTACCATTATAGACTGTATCAGTTGTTCCTATAATAGTTTTGCCTCTCCATGGTATTACAAATAGATGCTTTTTTGATTTAGTGATACGAATTGAACAATATCTTTGTGATATATTTCTAGTGATAATATGAATCCCTTTTGATCGAATAAGATTTGACTCATTTCTTTTTAAAGCTAAATTATCAATTGTATCAGCCCAGGGGCCAGCTGAATTAACTATTGCTCTGGATTTAATTACAAATTCTTTTGAGGTTAATTTATCAATAAATGTAAGATGATATATACTATTCAGATATTCAATATTTTTAACCTTCGAATAATTAAATGCTTTTGCTCCCTTATTTTTTGCTGAAAATATAAATTCACAAGTATGCCGTTCTGGATTTTCATTTGCATAATCATAGTATAAAACAGAACCCTTTAAATTATCTCTTGGTATGTTAGAATCTTCTAATATTGTATTTTGTTTATCTAAATACTGAAACCCTGGAATTTTAGAATCATTCCCTAATAATTTATTTCTATCAAATGATAATAAATCATACAAAGTCAATCCAGCTTTCATTATTATTTGATTTTTAAGATCATAAATAGGTAAAATAAAACCCAAGGGTTTAATAGAATGGGGTGTCAAATAAGCTAAGATTCGTCGTTCTACTAAAGATTCTCGAACCAATGAAAATTCCGCATTTTTTAAGTATCTCAATCCTCCATGTATAAGTTTTGATGTAGCACATGAAGTCCCACTGGCATAATCATTTTGCTCAAGTAGTATCGCATCCAATCCACGTAGTACGCTATCCCAAAGAATAAAAGCACCTGATATACCTCCGCCAATAACTATTACATCATAAATCTTTGCTGTATCCAAATCATCAAATCTTGGATTTGAAGAATCATTTTTCATAATATAAATTTAACAGCTCCAGGAATAATTTTTACAGTCATAGGTATAACGCCTATATCTTCACCATCTGAATCTATAAAAGCTGGACTATCTCCGCCTAAGTTTTGGATTTCAATTTTTTTTGCTACAAATGAGGATACCTTTGGGACACTTAAAATATTATTGCCATATAATTTTGATGAATAAATAATTTTTTCTAATATATTCCAATCTTCTATAATTGTAATATTTAATAGACCATCATTAATTTCTGAGTTGGGTGATATTTGCATTCCACCACCAAAATATTTACCATTGCAAACAGCTACGGTAACAGCTACAAATTCTTTGGGCTCTTCATCATCTATTTTAATGAGAACTTTTTTATTTGCATAAGAAAATAAATTTTGAACACTACTGAGATAATAAGAAAAACTACCAAACATTTTTTTTGATTTATTGATAGTCCTCACAACTTCACCAGCCATACCACACCCAGCAATATTAATAAAATATCTTTCTTCTTTCTTATCATTATTATTAATATACGTAATACATCCTACATCGGTTTGGGTAGCATTTCCATTTTTTAATTTATCCAATCCTTTATTTATATTGGAACTAATTTTTAATGTCCTACAGAAGTCACCTCCCGTGCCTAAATTTAAAACTCCAATTTCTACATTTTTATTACCTGATTGAATTATACCCGAAACAATTTCAGAGATAGTACCATCTCCACCAATTGCGATTATTTTTTTAGCTTTATCAGCGGCACGACGGGCAAGCTCTATTCCATGTCCTTTTCCACCTGTAAATTCAAATGAAAAATTTCCTAGCGTTGATTCTATAAATTGCCTTGCCTGAGCCCAGGTCTTTCCACAACTTCCACCTCCGGAAGTAGGATTAATTATGAAGTGAATTGGTTCATAGCTCATTATCAGTTCCTAAATTTAAAAAAAGGATTTCTCATCCTCTCCTAAATAGAATGTATTGCCTAATAAGTGTAAACCTTTTTTTAAAAATGAAGTGCAGAAATAATCTTTAAAGAATATATTGGAATCATTCTCTAATTTGGTTAAAAAAATGCTATATAAAGAAGTTCAATTTGATATCAATTATTCTCGAAAAAATCTAAGATGGGATGGTTGGGGCGCACATGGTCAAGATTTTTATTTAAAAGATCATATCAGCGAAATAATCCAATTAATTAAAAAAGAGTGGAGTTTAACAATTTTACCTGAAACTCCAGGTATTCAAATAGAAGATATCAAAATTAAAAATTCCAGATTAACTAGCGATATTCAAAAAAATCTTATTAAGATAGTCGGAGAAGATAATTTCAAAATAGATTCCTATGAGAGAATTTTTCATTCTCTAGGGAAGAGCTATTATGATGTACTTAGACTAAGATTTAATATGGTTCCTGAGATTACTGATGGGATTATTTATCCAAAAACAGATGAGGAAATCTCTGAAATTATAAGTATCTGTAAATCAAAGAATATTGCTGTGATACCTTTTGGAGGTGGATCAAGCGTTGTAGGTGGAGTTGAAGCATTTAAATATAAAACACATAAAGCAATATTAACTTTAGATATGATTAATATGAATAAATTAATTGAAATTGATTCATTAAGTAATACAGCAACATTCCAAACTGGAATTTATGGTCCCGATCTTGAAAAAATATTGAATGAAAAAGGTTATACTCTAGGGCATTTTCCTCAATCCTTTGAATACTCTACATTAGGTGGTTGGATAGCCGCTAAGGGGAGTGGTCAACAATCAGGTAAATATGGAAAAATAGAAAGATTAACTGTATCTATGAAATTAATTACGACCGAAGGAAATATAATTACTGCAAAGTTACCTCCTAATTCTATGGGCCCTGATTTAAATTCAATTTTTACAGGAAGTGAAGGAATATTTGGAATCATTTCTGAAGCTACTATGAAGATTCAAAAATTACCTGACTCCAGAAAATATTTTGCAATACTCTTCCCAAGTTTTGCTGATGGAGTTGGATTTATTAAAGATATACATGCAAGGGGAATCAAGTTTTCTATGGCAAGACTCTCTGATGAAGAAGAAACTACCCTATTCTCTCAATTAAATGATCTGGGTAAGATCGATTCATTATCTAGAAAATTCAAAAAGTATTTAACAAAGAAAGTCCTATCATGGAATCATATTGGAGAGAGAAGATGTGCCATGATAGCAGGAATTGATGGTAAAATATCAGACATAGAAAATTCACTTGATAATATTAAATCTACATTAGGACTTCATAATGGATTTTATGCTGGCACATCCCCGGGAAAAAATTGGTTAAAATCAAGATTTAATATGCCTTTTCTTAGAAATCATTTTATGGAAAGAGGTATTGGAGTTGATACATTAGAGACTTCTATCACATACGATAGAATTTTACAACTTCATGATGCAGTTACTATTGCCATTAGAAAAGTACAACCTGTAAGTAATACACTATGTCATATTAGCCATAGTTATCCCGAAGGAGCAAGTCTGTACTTCACTATTATTTTTCCAATAGATATAAAAAATCCATTAGAACAGTGGCAGCAAATTAAAAAAGCCGCATCAGATTCAATTTTGGTAAATGGGGGAAGCATCAGTCATCACCATGGAATTGGAATGGATCATAAAGAGTGGTATCATAGAATTATTGGAGAAGAGGCAAAAAAGGGCTTACTCCAATTAAAAAGAAGTTGGGATCCGAAAGGAATTTTCAATCCCGGGAAATTAATATCTGAATAATCTAGAGTATAAATTTGTTAAATTTTGAAGAAAAAAAAGAATTCAATTATAGCAAATCTTTAGTTTATCAAAAATTATACTATGCGAATGCTATAATATACTTATATTTTTTAATTTATGAAGGTATCACATTATCATCTTATCCAGGGATGATTACGCTTCTTATTTTAAAGAGTCTCTGGGGAATATCTGTCCTAATATATGTGTTTTCTAATTCAGGATTTCCAAAAGGGATAAATACAATAGGTGTTATATTAAGCCTAGGATTGGGCTTTCAAATCCAAGTTTTCGCGCCTGAATCCGCTGGCTTTAATTTTCATAGCTTTACCTACGGAACTGGATTAATATTATTTTCTGTCCTATCTCTTACTGGAATGAATATATTATATTCATTATTAATGGTATTGTATATTAAATTAGTATATTTTATTATTTTATATAAATATACTGAATTTCAGTATACCTACTTTTCTACATATATTTTTATTTTTTTAGGCATTACTATTGGAAGTATTATTAATGATTTTTTCCAAGGAGAAACAAGGTTATCAAAATTAATAAATTATTGGAAAGATTATAGTTCTCAATTAGCTTCAGAAAATTTACCTAAAGAATATATTTTACAAAATGCAACGACTCTCTACTTAGATTTAACTGGTTTATATAATTATTATAATTCTATTCAAGGATTAAAATCACTGAAAGAGTTACTCTCTACCTTCTACATAAATATTGAACTGATTGAAAATAAAGGGAAAATAAGTAAATTTGACGATTCAAAGGGTCATTTTTGGTTCGTTGTTTATGAAAATCCAAGTGTCTCTGACTATAGAGATTCGATTTTTTTGGGAAACTTTGCATTACAACTCAAAGAATTATTATTTAATCACTGTAATGAAAATAAGTTAGATTTTTCATTTCGAATGGGGATGAGTAGTGGTAATTATATTGATTATTCTCATGATACCAAGAATTCTACATTAAAAATATTTAAATCAGAAGATGTATTTCGGATTGCAAAAGATATGGAATCTCAAGGAATAAATGGAGAAATCCAAGTGTCACATTCTGTTTATGATAATTTAAAAAGGGATTTTATATTTTCTAAAAGAAATTACAATGGAATTGATAATGAAGTTATAAATAGCTATTTATTAGTAAAAAAGAAGCACTTTTAGAGTCAAAAGTGCTATCTTATAACTGTTATAAAAAATTATTCTGATACTTTAAAACCTTGAAGTATTGATCCTAATTTCTCTACTTCTTTTGATATTGGTTCAAAAAAATCAGCATCAACATCTTCTACAACACGAATACCTTCTTCAACAGCTTCGGTTCCTTTTTTTGTTATAACAATCTTTTTAGCTCTAGAATCAGTTTCATGTGCCTTTCTTTTTACTAAACCTCTAGTTTCTAACTTTCTTAAAACTTGAGATGTCATCATCACATCAGTATTTGTTATACTAGCAAGTCTAGTTTGAGTTGTTTCTTCATTCTTATTAAAAAAATTCTGTAGTCCTACTAATAGTACAAATTGTACATGACTTAATCCAACCTGATCTAAAGCATTCGCAACTTTTTTTTGCCATGCTGTAGCGGATTGCCATAATAAAAAACCCGGACTTTGATCAGCAGTTGTATATTTCTTTTTCTTTGGCTTCATAATTCCTTTCCTTGTTTTGATTTATGTTTTCATTGCACTGAGTTCATAAATTTACGTATAAAGTAAAAATACGATACCCATATGTAAAGAAAATTTTTTATAAAGTTTATAATTTAATTTAGATTTATTTTGAATAATCATTTTTTCTTTATTATATTAATAATATAAAAGGTTTTAAAATTAGTAAATAGAAATATTTTAAATAATCTCAATTTATTACTAAAATTAATTATTTTCTTATTAAATGAATTCTATTATGTATTTACAATGAGATGAATTAGGGATTTCCCTAGTAAATTAATCTAAATGAGATTAATTTACGTATCTATTCAAAAACATTTAGATTAATTATTCTGTTTGGGTGTATTAAAATGTTAAATAACTTATATTAGGAAAGAATATGCAGTATTTCTAACATTCTTCTTCATAATTTATAACAATTACAAATATTATTTTTTTAAAGAATTAGTAAATAAAATATTTATAAATTAATAGCTTTTATCTATTACAACTATATTTAATAAAAAGAGAGAAGTTATTAGTACTTCTTAAGATTGGACACTGACTGTATAAATTAGGAAATTAAATATTATATCGATACGTTTAGAAAACCATTGTTGACATTGATTCCACTGTTTAAAGTATTGAAAAACTAACATACAGGAAATTTTAATGAAATTTTACATACGTAAATTATCAGTATTCTTTATTATCAATTTATTTATTTCAAATTGTAGCGTAACAAATACCACCAAACAAACAAATATAAAATCAACATCACTTCGAGAAACTCAGGATTCTTCTCAAATTGAAAAATCAGAACTTATAACTCTAAAAACTTCCCGTGTTCCGGGAGCTGGTATGGGAGTATTTGCTACTAAGGATATTAGCAAGGGAACTGAAATAGGAGAGTACAAAGGAAAATTTATATCGGATGAAGAATATTGGAAGCTAGTTAATGCAGATGAATGGCATTATGTAATGGGACTAGATGAATGCTCATATAAATTTACAAATGGTATTAAGTATATTGATGGAAGAGTTGGAAATTTCACTACTCGAATAAACTTTGCTCCCGAAGAGTTTCAAAATGTTAAATTTAAAAAAGTTTGCGAGAAACCTTATGTTGTTGTAATTGCAACAAAAGATATTAAGAAAGACGATGAAATTTATGTTGATTATGGTCCAAATTATATTTATGATTTTATGGAATTACCCGAAGTTAAAAATCATTTTAATACTGAGAGAAAAAAGCTTAAGAAATAATCTTTTCTAAGAGTACAGTGGTAAAAACCCCTACTCCTTCTTTTCGGCCTAATGCACCCATCTTTTCTGTGGTAGTAGCTTTTACTGAAATACAATTAATATCAATATTTAATATTTTATTTAAAGATTGTATTATTTGATTTTTATAAGGTGAAATTTTTGGTATCTCACAAATAATCGTGGAATCAATATTTACTATTTTATAGTTTTTACCAGACATTAGATTCAGTACCTTATTTATGATTAAAACCGAATTTATTCCTTTTATGCTTTCTTCGGTATCGGGAAAGTGCTGACCTATATCACCTAAGGATAATGCTCCTAGTATTGCATCTGCAATGGCATGTAGTAATATATCTGCATCTGAATGTCCAACTAATGCAAGTTCAGTAATTATTTCAAATCCACCTAAAATAAATGGTCTATCAGGATTATTCTCTAATTTATGAAAATCTATTCCATTTCCAATTCTAAACATATTCTGGGCTCTCGGTTAATTCAATATCAGGATTATTTTTCTTAAAATAATTAAATTCCCAATCTCCCTCAAATAATACTGCTACTTTTCCCTCCGTATCAGTTATCTGATTTGCTGATGATGGTAATTGTGGCACAGATATTTTTTTTACCCAACGACATACCGAATATGGTAAATTATAGAGATTGGTTATCACATTATATTCATCTTTAAGTCTTCTTTGAAAAACTTCAAATTGAAGGGAGCCCATTGCCCCAATAATAGGATTCCCGGCACCAATTATTCTTGAGCTATACAACCTCAATATTCCCTCTTCTGCAAGTTGTTCTATTCCTTTTTTGAAAGACTTTAGATTTAAACTATCCGGACATGAGATCGTGGCAAATAATTCTGGAGGGAACACAGGGAGCGGTTTTAACTTAGGGGGAATGGGTGATGAGTATAAGATATCTCCTATTCGGTATGTACCGGGATTTACCAAGCCTATTATATCCCCAGGATAGGCCTCGTCTATAGTATTACGATCCTGACCGAAAAAAGCAAAGGATGAGCTTAATTTAATTGGCTTATCCAAGCGGTCGTGATTAACAGTAATACCTCTTTCAAATTTTCCACTACATATTCGAACAAAAGCAATTCTATCCCTATGAACTTTATTCATATTTGCTTGAACTTTAAATACAAAACAACTAAAAGGTGAAGCAACAGGATTCATAAAGCTACCATCTTTTAGAGGAATATGATACGGAGAGGGAGCAAGTTGTAAAAAATTATCTAAAAATAATTGTATTCCAAAATTATTTACAGCAGAACCAAAAAATACAGGAGTTATCATTCCATTTAGGAAATCTTCCTCACTAAAAGGATGAATTCCATCTTCAATTAATTCTATCTCTTCTCTGGATTTTTGCAAAATTTCCAAATCAATTCTATTTTCAAGTGCAACGTCGTGTATTCCATTTACTTGAACTGGAGCCATATAAGCTCCACCGGGAGTCTTTTCGAAGAGATGAACTTGTTTTTCTTTTCTGTCATACACTCCTCTAAAATCGGGTCCCGTTCCTATTGGCCATACTCTTGGCACAGCGATAATACCCAAAACTTCTTCGATTTCATCCAAGAGAGAAAAAAGCTCTTTTGTGGGTCTATCCATCTTATTTACAAAAGTTATTATGGGAATTCCCCTATCCTTGCAGACCTTGAATAATTTTCTAGTCTGTGGCTCTACTCCCTTAGCAGCATCCAAAACCATGACAGCCGTATCTGCCGCAATAAGAGTCCTATATGTATCTTCTGAAAAATCTTCGTGACCCGGAGTATCTAATAGATTTAAAACGAAATTTTTATATTCAAATTGAAGAGCGGCAGATGTTATTGAAATACCCCTTTCTTTTTCCATTGCCATCCAATCGCTAGTAGCACTTTTTCTTTCTTTTCGAGCCTTAACGGCACCAGCCAATTGAATAGCACCACCATAGAGCAATAATTTTTCCGTCAATGTGGTTTTACCCGCATCAGGATGGGCGATTATCGCAAAGGTTCGCCGTCTCGAAGTTTCTTCCACCAATAAAGCTGTCATATTGCCATTGTTTTTAATAGTTACCCTGCGAAAATCTTTTCCTGAAGTATGTTAATTCATTGTTTTCAAGCCTTTTTAATTAATTAGCAGGAAATTTTGATTTTTTTTCTAAGTTTTCGAATAAGACATAATTTTTTCTTCCCTTTTTGCTTTGTGCAAAAGATATTTGGAAGTTAGGTATGTTTTCTTGAGTTATGTTTAGAAATTCGGGCAATCTTTTTTTATTGTTATATTTTTTGATTCTGGGAGTTCTGAAGCCAGAGAATTTTACAGAACTTAAAAATTTAGAATATTCTAATCCAGATTTACAAAAAGTTAGAGAGGAAATTAAAATCAACTTACATATTTCTAGAGGGGGAAGCACACAGGAAGATTTAATTCCACTGAGATTTGTGAAATACAAAATAGTTCAAGGTGATACATATTCAAAGATTCAAACAAAGTCGATGTTGGATATATCCACTATTCAATCTTTAAATTCGCTTACAAGTGCACATGATATACAAAAAGATAAGACTATTTTTTTATGCAATATGCGTGGAATATATGATAACGAAGAGCTTCCTAACTCAGAAAAAAGTAGAGAGCGACTTGCTCAAAAGTATCAGATTAATCAAAAATTATTAATTTATGACGATGTTTATAGAGGAGAGTGGTTTATTCCCGGACAACGTATGACCAGTAAAGAGTTAACATTTTTCACAGGACAGGCATTTACATTACCCTTAAAGGAAACTCCGGAAGAGTCTTTTTCTCTATCAAAACCCGTTTCTGGAAGTACTTCCTCTAAGTGGGGAAGAAGAATTGATCCATTCACAAAAAAAGAAACTTTCCATGGAGGAATGGACATAGTCGCGGCTAAAGGAGCTGACGTCTTTTCATCAGCTGGTGGAACCGTCATACTCGCTGAACCTAAGGGTGGCTACGGAAATTTAGTAGTTATAAAGCATGATTACGGTTATGAAACTAGATATGGCCATTTAGATGAAATTTTAGTTGAAAAAGGACAAAAAGTCAAAAAAAAAGATTTAATTGGAAAAGTGGGTAGTACTGGTCGATCTACAGGGTATCACTTACACTTTGAAGTAATACGAAATCAAAAAAATCAAAAGCCAATTTTTTCAGGACATTTGTGAGGAATTTTTATGAATCTAAAGTATTTTAATCATTTATTCTATTTTTCAATTGTATTACTATTTATATCCACCCAAATCTTAATGGCCGATAATCCCCTAACACCTCAAAAATTATTTACACCCAGACAAACCATTAAAATTTTTATAAATTCTATGAATGAATATAAATTAGGGCTTGAGAATAATGATGAAACAAAGTTAAATTCAATAAATAAAGCAATTAAATGTTTAAATCTCAAAGAAATTCCACCTCTTTTAAAAGAAGAAAAAGGTATAGAAGTTGCAATATTTTTAAAAGAAATATTAGATAGAGTATATGTATTTCAAGAAAATTTTGAAGATGTACCTGAAGATTTAAATATATCCTTTTGGACAGTTCCCGATACGGAAATTACAATACAACTATCTGAATCAGATGGAAAAAAAGAATTTTTATTTAATTCAAATACAGTTATAAATTCTGGAGACTTTTATTCAAAAGTAAAGCATCTTCCCTATTTACCCAACTCCGGAAAAGGCGCAGGATATAATTCCCCCTGGAAGGATAAATATATTCCAAGATGGATATCTACTGATATATTTGGTCTTCAATTATGGCAGTGGGTAGGGATTTTAGTAGCCATAGGAATTGGATTAATGATTAAACATTTTTCAAAGTTCTTCTTCAATTATTTATTGACAATATCCAAAAGAACTTCCATCCAATGGGATGATAAAATTATAGAAGTAGTGGGAAATCCCGGGGGCAAAATGTTTGCCATTGGATTTTGGTATTTCTTCTTATATATTGCTGACATAGATGGGAAAATTTATA
This sequence comes from Leptospiraceae bacterium, assembly GCA_947458405.1. GTDB lineage: Bacteria > Spirochaetota > Leptospiria > Leptospirales > Leptospiraceae > JACKPB01. The sequence continues at coordinate 1,823 of CANGZW010000053.1, read as the reverse complement.
CTATCCTAAGTTATATATTAAAAGTATTTTTAGGATTTTACTTCATCCTATTTTTAAACGGTCTTGCAGAAATATTAGGGAATATCTATAAATATAGAGTTTCGATTTCTACGGAACCAACAGAAAAACACTTGGTACCACTTTTGACTAAAATCACTAAAATTGTATTTATTTCATTAGGGTTAATGCTTTCCCTCCAAAATTTAGGAGTCAATGTTGTGTCACTTTTGGCAGGATTGGGGATTGGTGGATTGGCAATAGCACTTGCGGCAAGAGATACCGCGGCTAATCTTTTTGGATCACTAATGATATTACTCGATAAGCCATTTAAGACGGGAGATCAAATAATAATTGGTGAAATAGAAGGATTTGTAGAGGAGATAGGATTTCGATCTACTCAAATTAGAAGTTTAAATGATAGTTTGGTATCAATTCCTAATGCAGTTATTGCTAATTCAAGTATAGACAATTTAGGTATGAGAAAGAGCAAAAGAACTAATTTCTCCTTTTACATTTCGTACGACACAAACCCATTTATATTAGAAGCGTTTCTGGAAGGCATAAAAAACATAATTTATGCCAAAGAAAAAATTTTAAAAAATGATATGGTTGTAGTACTTAATAAATTATCCGATCCAGGTCTGGAAATATTTGTAAATTTTTACTCAAACATAGACACATGGCAAGAAAATTTAGAACAACGACAGGAAGTTTATTTAGAGACTTGGAGATTGGCTGAAAACTTAAATATTAAATTTGTAACACAAGGAGTTACTTATTCGCCCTCTGAATCTAATAAGAATCTAAATGAAGATAACATGGATATTGGGAAAATTAAAAATATCGCATTACAATTTGGGAAAGAAGGAAAAAAATCAAGACCTTCAGGTATGGGAATTTTCACTTCACCCTTCAGAGAAAGGAATTAATTATGAAAACATTACTTATATTTACTATTTTATTTTATACTATTTTTTCAAATATATCTTTATATTCTGCCGCAAAGAGAAAAAAAGGAGAAAAAAATATACCTCTAACTCCTTTATCTATAGATAGAATTAATTTGAAAAATGACTTAATAAAAACTTTAAATGGTGCTGTTGATAATAGTATTACGAAAGGCGGTTACATATCAGTACTAAAAGATCGAAAAACTCTACTAGAAATTGGAAATAATTATGACAAACAAACTCTACTTCCTGTAGCTTCTTTAAGTAAATCTTTCACTGCCCTTGCGATACTAAAACTTCAAGAAGAAGGAAAGTTAAAACTCCAGGATAAAGTATCAACTTATATACCTGAATTCGGTGAACTTGAAGATTTCAAAGGATTTGAATCTCTCAATATATTAAATTTATTACAACATCATTCTGGTATACCTTATGAAGGACGAAAGAGTTCTTATCAATTTAATTTCGAAAATAAAGATTTTATCCTTCCTAAAATTGTAATACAACCTAATATTAAATACATTTATTCAAATTACAATTATAGACTTTTAGGAAAAATTATTGAAATAGCAAGCGGAGAGTTAGCAAGAGATTATATAAGGTCGAGAATATTAGAGCCTTTAGAATTAGAAGAATATTCCTTTAGTGAATCTTTTGATTGTGCTTCAGGTTTTATGATCTCTCCCCGGGATCTTTTGAAGTACGCAGGTATCTATTTACAGGGAGGAGTATATAACGGAAAAAATATTTTAGAGAAGAATTCCTTTAAAAAAATATTTATTCGACCTAACTTTGAAAAATACAATTATTATGGCCTGGGTTGGCATATTCTAACCTCTGAAAAAGAGAAAAGAGTTGAGTCCCTCTTTCATT
>CANGZW010000052.1 GCA_947458405.1 Leptospiraceae bacterium | reverse complement strand
TTCGGATCATGCTTCCCATACAACTGCTTCTTCATATGCCCTCACTCCCACTCAGGTAATTCCAGTTTTACGGTATAATTCCTATAAATATATGTCAGCACCGGAGGCAATGTTTATGCAAATGAATATGGCGAGTTTGATGTACCAGGCTACAGAGAAATTTAATATAATGTTTATGCTTCCCTATTTAAGTAGTACAATGAGAATGTTTTCATCCAATTATGAAACAAGTTTTATGAAGACATCTGGGGTAGGAGATATTTCTGTTACAGGATCATATAAAATTCTAGAAGGAAAAAATAATTTAGCCTTTCAGTTTGGTGTATCATTGCCTACGGGTAGTATAGATTTAGAAAACTATATGCCACTTATGGGAAAGACCAGATCACCCTATAATATGCAGACGGGAAGTGGGACATATAGTGCAATACCTTCTATTTCCTATAGCTATTTGGTCGGTGCCTGGACATTTGGAAGCTTTGTTCAGGGAACGTTTAGGAGTGCAAAAAATGATAATGGTTACAAATTTGGGAATATTTATATTTCTTCGATTTGGATTGGAAGAAATGTAACACACAATTTTTCTTTATACGTAAGAGGATCTGCCCAAAAGTGGGAAAATATTTCCGGGAGTGATCCCAAACTCGATTATAGAATGGATCCTCAAAATGATCCTGCAAGACAGGGTGGAATAAGATATGACGGTTTAATCGGGATTAATATAAATTTATGGAGTGATTTGAATATCGCCCTCGAGGGTGGAGTTCCTGTATATCAGCATTTGAATGGACCTCAGGTGGGAACAACCCAAATCTTTAATTTTAAAGTAAATAAAACATTATAAATTTTTAATTACAAGTGGGATAATATTAAGTTGTCCTTCGTCTTATAATCTAAAAAATTAAATACATGATGTATTACAAAATAAAATTCAAAATGTTTATTTCTTAAATAAATCTTAAATCCCTAATCTTGCCGATTTTTTAACATAATTTTCTAATTTTATTAGTACTTTACAAAAATCTTCTCTTCTAAGATGTTCTACTCTATGTTAAAAAAACTCAGCCCAAAAGATGTCTTTGTAGAGTTTAAGGACAAGGATTTTCAAGTTTCTAAAGGGAAACATATTTCTACTGATTATTTCATTTTTCAAGAGGATGCCTTAAAAGTTATCCGTCAGGCTCTCGATAACCCTGAGTTTTATCCCCATTTTATCGTGACGGGTCAGGAGGGTTGTGGTAAAAGAAGTGGACTTATCTCCCTCTTAACAACCGAATATTCTAAAAAAAACAACTATACTAAATTTTACTATTCCCGCTCTACAAATTCCATTTTAGAAAATCCTAAATCTACAGATGGACTCACTCCTCTTTTTGATATTGAAAGTAATACAACACCCGTCATCTATGATCCTACTCCTAATACCATGAGCCTGGTAGGAATTCCTGCAGAACGCAAGTATCATCCCGGTAATTTAATCAAGGCTTATGGTGGCTTTTTAATTCTTCCCCTTTTTAAACTGGTAACCGAACCTAATGTTTTTGATGTACTCAAATCCTGTCTATTGAATGAAGCCATAGATTTTATCAATCTTCCTGAGGTAAATTTCTTTCAGGATTTAGATCGAACCCTTCCTAAGTTCCCGATCAATGTTCGCGTGATACTAATTGGTGAAGAATATCTTGTGGAACAACTTCTCAAAAAAGATAATAGTTTGGGGGATGTTTTTAAACTAAAAATAGACTTGGAATATGAAGCTGATTTGAATGAAAGAAACAGCAAGCGCTTTTCAATGCTTCTTGATTCTTTGGGAAAAGAAGGGTACCCCAAAATTGATCTGAGCGGTAAAAAGAGATTATTCGAAGAAGCTCTCATTCAAAATGAAAGTAAGACAAAATTTTCACTCAATGTTACCGAAACCAAATCCATCTATGAAGAGGCTATGGTTCTTTTTAAAAATAGAAAGGGCAATGCAAAGATTGGTGAAAAAGAGATACAAATTGCCATTGATACAATGGATAAGAGGTATTCCCTTCCCAAAAAGAAGTACTACGAGGATCTCAAGAGTGGCATATATAATATCACACTCACAGGCTCGAGACTTGGAAGAATCAATGGACTTTCTATCTTTACTCCCTTTGGAACTTTTCAGGAATACGGTCAGGTAAATGTTATTTCTTCGAGAGCTCTCATGGGAACAGGAACATTTATCAATATCGAGAGGGAAGTCAATCTCTCGGGCGATGTACATGACAAGGGAGTGTTTATTTTACAATCGTATCTCAAGGGACTATTTTCCAATTTTCCTTCGCTCGGAGTCGATATTTCCATTCTTTTTGAACAAAATCATACCCTTGTCGATGGGGATTCTGCGACTATTGCTGAACTTTTGGCTACTCTTTCAGCATTAAGCGGAATTGAGATTCCCTGCAATATAGCTATCACTGGATCTATGTCGCAATACGGGGAAGTAATGCCTGTGGGAGCCATCACCCAAAAAGTGGAAGCCTGGAAAGAAATTAGCGCTCTTTTAGGTGATAAAAAAACGACATACAAGGTATTTATTCCCCATCCCAACACAAAAGACTTGATACTCTCAAGAAATGTAAGACAGGCTATGGCTACCAAAGGTTTTGCGGTATATTCTTTTTCCCATGTGAGTGAAGTGATACCTGAAATTATGGGATTGCCTTTGGGAAACATAGGAAAAGATGGTCATTTCTCCAAAGGGAGTCTTTTGCGTATTATTGAAGATAAACTGGAACCAAAAAAAGAAACTGAATCACATTAAGGGAGATACGTATGTCAAAGAAAGGTTTAGTACTATCGGGTGGAGGAGGAAGGGGAGCTTATCAAGCAGGGGTCTATAAATATCTCACCGAGAAGCATTTTATTCCTGAGGTTATCAGTGGAACTTCTGTGGGGGCTATCAATGCAGTTGCTCTCGGTTGTGGCATGGGTGCCGAAGAATTAATAGCACTCTGGAAGACAATCAATGTGGGAAAAGTCATGAAATACAGACTTTTCCAAATGATAGTAGATTTTTTCTTAAATAGACTGAGCCCGATTGCAGATCCCGCTCCCCTCGAGGAATTTTTAAAGCAAAATCTTAATTTTGATATCTTACGAACCAACGAAACAAAAGTATATATATCAGCAACAAATATTATCAATGGGGAATTAGAAATTTTCAGCAATAAAGAAATTAGTGTAAAACATATCCTAGCATCAGCCGCAATACCATTGGTATTCCCCTGGCAAAAAATTGGAGATCATGTCTATTGGGATGGGGGGCTAATGGCTAATACTCCCATATTACCTTTGATAGAAAGAGATATCAGAGATATAGTTGTAATACTACTTTCTCCCATAGGACATGTAGAAACTGAGATACCTAAAAATAGAAGGGAAGCCCTGGAACGTGTCTTTGAGTTGATTCAAATTGGCTCTTTTCAGAATTTTAAGTATAGCATCGAGTCTGGTAGAAGTCTTTCCAATGTAACTATCAAGGATATGTTAAAATCCCAATTTAAAGGGATTCTGGAAGACTGGATGGGGGGAGGAGAATTTAAACTCAGGATTGTCAGTCCTAAGACATCTCTGGGTATGAAAAGTATCCTGAATTTTTCTCCTGCACAGGCAGATGAGCTCATTAAAATTGGTTATATGGATGCAAGGGAGCAATTAGGAGATGAGCTTTAATTACATTCACCTCAGTTTTAAATATAAAATTATTTGAGAAATTTCCTTAGCAATGAAAAGTTGATAAAATCAGACAAAATTTGAATTTTTAAAATTATCAGTCAAAAGTTATTTATATAGAATTAGGAGAAAGTAATGAGGGTTTTAGTTACCGGTGGTTGTGGATTTTTGGGATCTCATGTGTGTGAGCACTTTAAGAAAAAGGGATGGGATGTAATTAGTTATGATAATATGACCAAGTATGAGCTCAAACGAACTGGGTATGGCACAGATGCCACTAGAGATTACAACTGGAACTATCTTAAATCGCTAGGTGTCACAATGGTTAAAGGTGACATACGCAATTTAGAACATCTCTTAGATCGTACACAAGACTGTGATTTTTTAATACACACTGCCGCTCAACCTGCAATGACTGTATCATGGGAAGATCCCGAACATGATTTTACTACAAATGTAGTGGGAACTTTTAATGTAGTAGAAACTGCTCGAAAAAGAAAAATACCTGTTGTGAATACTTCTTCTATTCATGTGTATGGTAATTCTATAAACGACTCACTTATTGATGAAGAAATGTCTTACACCCGTAATCCAGTTGAAATACCCGAAACACAAGCTGTGATGGTGGGTAAGATTTCTCCTCTTCATGCTTCCAAAATGAGTGCAGAGCACTATATCCAGACTTACAGAGATATGTATGACGTTAAGTCAGCAAGTTTTCGCTTTACAGGAATCTACGGAGAGCGTCAATTTGGGGGCGAGGATCATGGATGGGTTGCCAATTTTGCAATTCGTTCGGTATTCGGTCTTCCTATTAGAATTTTTGGAAATGGAAAGCAAACTAGAGATATACTCTATGCGGGGGATGGTGCGGATTCGTATCTCAAATTTTTTGAGAATCAAATTTCCGGAACTTACAATATTGGTGGAGGCAAAGAGCATAAAATATCTCTCTTACAATCTATCTATATGATTGGAGAAATTCTCGGTAAAAAACCCGAAGTTATTTTTGAGGCGGATAGACCCGGTGATATGCGTTACTTTATTTGTGATATCACATCTGCCAAAAAATTTGGATTTGATCCTAAAATTAAGCCTAAACAGGGTATTGAAAAATTGATTCGTTGGGTAGAAGAAAATAAATCAGTATTTCAAATGAAGTAAACCCAAAATTTGAACCTCTCATCAAAGAGAGAATGTATAGGAGTATTTTTTCGGATTTACAGGCTTTTATTTAGTGATCTGAAAAATTTCTCTGTTATATTAATTCTCTCTATTCTTCCTTTTGTAGTATCATTTTCTCCAATTTATTCGGATAGCAGAACGGAGTACCCCTTAGATATTAGAAATAATTTTGCCCCTACCTTTTTGCACTTAGATCCTCAGTCTGTATCACCTACCACTTTACCCAAAGGAAAGAGTTATTTTACTTCAGGGTATTCATTTGGTAGTGATATAAAAGAATCCAACCTCAATATAGATAAAGACATTCCTTACACTTACCAAAGACCTATTCTAATGAATTATTTTATAGATAGGTATCCGACAACTTTAGGATCTTATATTGCCTCTGATTTTTATAGATTTGGAAGACTTGAAAATCAAAATAGAACAAGTATAGATCTTGAAACTTCCCTATTTAATATGAGATATAATTATGGTATTACTAACAACATAGAAATGGGTTTTCAAGTCAGCGCTATTTCTTATAATTCGGGGTCAATGGATAATATTATAAATTCTTATCATTCAGCAATAGGAGTCCGTACTGGTAAAGAATATTCTCCCAACAATGAATATCGCTATAAACTGACCGATGGATATACAAATACATTTTTAGGTACACCGCCCCGCACAGGTATGGGGGATTCAGTACTCTCTCTCAAGTGGAATTTGATAAATTCTCCCGAAAATGGATTTAGTCTGGCTTTAGTAAGCTCAGCAAAAATACCAACAGGATCAATGAAGTATGAAATGAGTAATGGTAGGGGAGATGCTTCGGCTGGCTTTTCTTTGAAATACAAAAAAGATAAATGGATAGGCTATTTCAATGGATATGGAGTTTATGTTTCCAATTCCTTTGGAAATCCTGATATCAAACTGAGAAGTTTTGGTTCGGCAAGTATCACATTGGAATATTTACTACATCCCAAAATAAGTATTTTAGCTCAGCTGGATGGTAAGTCGAGTGCCTTTAGTTCTCACACCGTATATTTAAGCCGACCTATTGTTATGTTTTCTATGGGAGCAAATTGGAAAGTTCGAAGTACATCTGTACTACAATTTTCATTTACAGAAGATATAACAATTACCGTTCCTGATTTTACTATGCAAATGAATTGGCGGGAGTATTTTTGAGTATGTTTAAGTGTGGCACTGTCTAATAATTTTTTTATGAAAAATGGAATTAACAGTTCCCTATTTCTTAAAAAATGAGATTTGTTCTTGTAGTTGATTTGCCTGGTATCGAAGACTAGATGAAGTGGCCGCTAGTTCTTCTGCTATAGCGGCATTCTGTTGGGTTACCCTATCAAGCTCTTTCATTGCCTCACCAATTTCAGATACAGTTACAAATTGTTCTGAATTAGCCTTAGAAATCGATCTTACAATTTCAGATGTTTTAGCAATCGCAGGAATTATTTCTGAAATCAAGGAGCCTGCCGCATTTACAATCTTTACGCTAGATTCAGTCAACTTTCCTATTTCATTGGCGGATTCATTGCTAACATCTGCTAATTTCCCAACCTCAAAGGCAACCACAGCAAATCCACTTCCTGAACTACCGGCTCTTGCGGCTTCGATAGAAGCATTTAAAGAAAGTAGGCTTGTTTGTGATGCAATTTCTCGTATTACGCCTATTTTTTCAGAAATATTTTTCATGGCAACCACAGATTTATTGACTGCCCTTTCACCATTCTCAGCATCAAGAGCTGATTGTTGGGCAGTTTTTTCTGACTCTTTTGCATTTTTAGCAGTTTCTTCAAGCTTATATATCATTTGATTTAAACTTGCCTCTGTCTCTTCAACAGTAGCCGCTTGTCTGGTACTCGCTTGGCTCAAAGATTGTGCTGTGATATCAACTTCTTTGGAAGCACCCAAAACCTCATCAACACTTTCAAATACCTTAGTAATAATTGAATTTAACTTGGAAAGTGTTACATTAAATGAATCTTTTATTTCTAAAAATCCTTTAGAATACTCCCCATTGATCCTAACATTAAAATCACCAACTTCCATTTTTCCTAAGTTAACCACTAACTCATTTACTAATTTTTCTGATTCGAGTGTTAATATTTTTTGTACTGTGATATCAGTTGCAAATTTAACTACTTTTATAGGTCTATTTTCTGAATCTAGAATTGGGTTGTATGTTGCTTGGATATAGACTTCTTTTCCATTCTTACCAATTCTTTTATACTCTGCTTTGTGGTACTTCCCACTTTGTAGTATTTTCCAGAATTCTCTATATTCTTCTGAATTATGAAGCCTTGGCTCTACAAATAATTTGTGATTCTTTCCTTTGATTTCATCCCATGAATAGCTCATAGTAGTTAAAAAATTTTCATTGCATTTTAAAATTGTGCCATCCAATGCAAATTCAATTACAGCCTGTGATTTATCAAGAGCTACCAGTTGAGATTTATAATTTATATAATTCTGAAGAAGGGAGCTAAAATTTACTGTTTCTGTTTTATTTAAGGATTTATTGAAAAAAAGAATTGTTTCAATAATGATAAAAGTGGTAATTCCAAAGAGTATATATTTAAGTATAAAGAGGCTTTTTAAAATTTCACCACCAAATTCCATGCTTGTAAATTGTATGAAAACAATCATTAATAATAAAGAAAATCGATGATTTTGATAAAATTGTGACCTACTTTTTGGCTCCATGATCCCTCTTTTGTTTTATACTTGGTTAGGATTGATTTACTGAACTCTACTCAGATCTGCTCATAATAAAGAGCAAAACTTTTCTATCTAAGTTCTTATTAAAAAAGAAAAATAGTCAACAATTTAATATAAAAATTAGTCTAAATATTAATTTTTATTTGTAATTGCTATTGTCATAGTAAGTGTTAATATAAATCTAGAATAAGTATTTCAATGCTTACTCCTAGAGCTAATTTTTAGAAATTACTCTGGCGAACTAAAAAAATGCCCTCTGCATGTGGTACATATTCTAAAAAAATATTATATTTATATAAATTATCCATCTCAATAAGATGTTCCATGCTCTCTGATGTAATACTAATATTTATTATAGAGTCCAATGATTCATTTTACGCCCTAAATCTTCTGCATTTATTATTAAAGAAACTATACTATGAGTACGTAATACAAGTTTATTAAAAAATCAACCTATAGGAATTCACCCAAATATGTATTACAATATGAATTTTTAATTAAAAATAATGAAAAATTGAACATAAACTAGAGATCATTAGCTTCTTCTATCCTACATACGGTTTTGGACTGCGATGCGGAAAAAATATTTATATTAATGATTTTTTAAAATATTTCTTTGTAAATTTATCAAAAAAATGTAATAAAGACTTTACAGAATAAAAATGTCGATTAAATTGTAGCGGGTAAAAAGGTGGGAAAATTTGCAAATTTTTGACCAAAAAGTATCGAAATTGTCTTATTTTCTCGTTAGAGCATTTAAATCCCGAAAATTAAGTTTACAGAAAGTTCTCTTAATAGCAAAAATTCTAGTCGTATTCTTCCCATTTGCCCTTTTGTCCAATGACTGGGGCATCGATCCCAAAGGAACTTATTTATTTCACAAAACTTCCCAAGAAATAGAGCCCATTCCAGTCACAGAAAGCCTGGAAAGTTTAAATATTGAAAAGTATATCTATTTTATTGAAGACCCCGATAGAATGGAGGATATTCGGGATGTCTTAAAAAAAGACAATAAGGAGTTTAGGTTTACTAATGGGAAATCGCCCCATTTCGGGTATAGCACCAATAAGTATTGGGGATACTTTCGATTTGATAAAAAAACAGATTATAATAAAATATATATTACATTTAGTTATCCTCTCATCGATTTTTTGTATTTGGATTGCTATGAAAATTCGGGGAGTGTAGTTCATTTCCAAGCGGGCGATCATGTTTCTATCACCAAGTGGAATCAAAAATATCGAAAGCCCAGTTTTTCAGTTAATAATCAAATTAGGGAATGTTGGATAAGTGTGGTCTCAGGGAGTTCTTTGCAATTTCCCACCACTCTTTACTCGGAAAAAAAATATAATGAAGAGGTAATGAGTGATACATTTGTACAGTCAATATATTTTGGCGGATTATTAACTATCTTAACCTATAATATATTATTATCTATAACAACTAGAATATTTACTTATTTATTATATTGTTTATTTTTGTCCTCCTATGGATTATTTCAGGCTTCATTCTCTGGAATAGCGTATATGTACCTCTGGTCGGATTCAAGCCCTTATTGGATTGATAAAGCAGTCCCCTTTTTTATAAGTGTTGCGGCAATATTTTCTTATTTATTTACATTTTTAATTTTAGATGTAAAAAATAATAATTTAAAAATATGGAATGTATCAAAATTTATATTTTCATTTCATCTTCTTCATATCATTTTCTTACCTCTGGTACCCTATAAAATATCTTTATTTTGGATCTTTGCTCTCGCTATTATATGGGCAATTTATGTAATATTTATTGCTATTTATCTTTCAATAAAAGGAAGTAAAGTTGCCAAAATATATTTACTTGCCTGGTCAATTTTTACTGTAGGGACTATATTAAATATGCTTCTTTCTATAAATTTAATTAGCAGAAATATATTTACTTCTAATGTTCAGCAGATAGGGTCTGTGGTAGAGTTTATATTATTATCAATTCTCTTGGGTTATAAATTAAATTTAATACAAGAGGAAATTTCCAAAAATCTTGAATCAGAAGTGAAATTAAAAACCAATGATTTCTTATTGGAAAAAGAAAAAGCCGAGAAATTATCCCAGTTCAGTATAATGATCAATCGAGAGATAGATCTACAAAAAATCTTATCAACTTTCTATGAATTTTTTGAATCTGAATTTGGAATCGATGGTATTACGATCGGGCTTTTAGATGAGAAAAAAAATTGCCTACGATTTGGATATTCCTCTAAGCCAAAATTACTATCTGAAAATCAATTGGATTTCCTGAGAAATTTTACATATGAATTAGAAATTGAGAAAAATTCATTAGCAGTTCAATGTTATGAAAAAAAAAGAGATTTCTTCTTGGGTGATACATCAAAAATTCCCGAAAGAGCTAATCATAAAGATAAATTATTGGTCAATACACTAGGGATAAAAACTTTTTATTTGTATCCATTATACTCTCATGAATCAAAGTTTGGAGTTATATATCTCACTCAATTTTCACTAGATAATAAATTAAATCGTAATTCTCTAAAAAAAATAGAACCATTTTTGGGTCAAATATCGGCTACTCTCTATGGCTCATATATGCGATCTAAATCAGAAGAATTAGCAGAATATCACTCTGTACTACGAGAGAAAGCAGAAACCGAAAAAGGAAAAGCACAAAGATTACAGGAAATGACTAATTTAGTGATTGGGTCTGATACGATTGATCAAAAATTAGAAAGACTCAATGGAATTTTAGATAAAAAATATAGTATATCATCATTCACTCTTTATATAATGGAAAAAGAGAAACTGATAAACTATAAATATTTTTCTTCTAGACCTCTTCCTCTTCGAATTATGGAAATCTATAAAGAGAAAACTATAGATTTAAATGAATTGAATTCAATTCATTTTAGTGTGATTAGTACTCATAAATCTATTTTATTTAAAAAAATGAGAAGAAATCAAGTCTCAGGCTCTGAAAGATTTATTATCGATTTAATCAATATTCAAAATTTATTTATTATATCTCTCAAAGTGGATGGTATTCCGTTTGGTTGTATTTCGTTTTGTGATTCAGATTATTCTATAGCCAACATAAATAAAATCACAAAAAATCAAAGAGAGGAAATAGAAGAATACATACAAATAATTTCTCCCTCTATTTACCAATCCCTTCAAAAAGATCGGGTTGATAAGGCATTAAAAGAGCTCAAAGACTCACAGGAAAAACTGGTTCGTTCCGAAAAAATGGCGGCACTCGGGCAACTCATTGATGGTGTATCTCATGAGCTGAATACTCCCCTCGGGGCAATTCAGGCGAGTGCTGAAAATCTTGAAATAGGGTATCACGACTCTTCTAAAATAAATTATAAACTTTTTCAATCAATTTCTGACGAGGAGGCTAGTATACTAAATGAATTTTTGGCAGAAGTTATCTCGGATAAGGAATCTCTCAAGGAACTCCGAAAAATAAAAAAAGAAGTTATCAGTGAGTTAAAGAATAGAGAAATCCCAAAAGCAGAGGATATTGTCGAAACATTGGTTTCTTTGGGATTTCTCAATTTTCCAATCAAATATGATGTTTTGTGGAAGAGTAAGAATGTTGACGTGATTTTGCAATACATTGAAAAAGAAATTGGTATCTATAGAAAAACCCATATTATATCCACTTCTGTAAATAAAACAGCAAAAATTGTGTCTGCTCTCAAGAGTTTTTCTGAGGACAATACATTCCACAAAAAACGAAAAATCAATATTCTTGATACAATCGAGTCTGCCATTACAGTATATTCCAATTATATTCGCAAAGGCATTGACCTAACAAAAAACTTTTCTTTAGTTTCAGAAATCGTTTGTTATCCGGAAAGATTGATACAAGTGTGGACACATCTACTTTCGAATGCAATCTGGGCGGTGTCAGGACAGGGAAAGATTATAATTTCTGTGAGTCAAGAAATTGGAGAGAGTAATATTCCAGAGATCATTGTTACAATTGAAGACAATGGGTATGGCATTCCCCCTGAGATACAGGAGAAGGTATTTGAGCCCTTTTTTACTACCAAAAAAGCGGGCGAGGGGGCTGGTTTGGGTTTGCATATATCTAAACAAATAATAACCCAACATAATGGTAGTATTAGTATAAATAGTAATTTAGGAAAAACAATTGTAACTGTGAGACTTCCTGTATGAAATACATTTTAAATATATTTGTAATAGTTTTATTATATATCTCTCCACTACTTTCAGAAAGTACTAGTTATAAATACAATATTCCGGGGTACGACAGAGAAGCTCTTTCCATTGATGATTCTTTTCAGAGTGTTAAAATGGACGATTATTTGTACTTCTTAGAATCTGAAAAAGACTATGATTCATTTGATGATCTTTTACATTCCAAGGAAATTAAAAAAGATATACTCCCCCGGGGAAAAAGCCCAAGTTTTGGGTACAATAATAAGTATTATTATATATATTTTAGAGTAATGGACTTAAGAGTTATAAAAGATGAAATGTATATACTCTTAGACTATCCTTCAATGGATAATCTGCAACTTACATGTTATGACTCCAATGGAAATGTGTCACTTATCCAAAAATCTGGAGATCATACTCCCTATGCAGAATGGAAGGTAAAGTACAGAAAGCCAGGATTTTTCTTGGATGTCGATATTAAAGAATGTGTTTTGAAAGGGAGTAGTGGGAGCTCTATTCAGTTTCCCTTGACTTTGTATTCAATGCTAGAATTTAATGAAATTGTAAAACAAGACTATATAGTACAGTCTTTTTACTTTGGTGCTTTGGTTTGTATGGTAATATATAACTTTTTCTTAGGATTATCGATTCGATCTCTTATTTATTTTCTTTATTCAGGTTTTCTTATTTCCTATGGTTTGTATCAATCTAATATTATGGGGTTTAGTTATATTTTATTTCTAAATAAATTTTCATATTTTGTAATAGATTATACGATTCCAATATTTGTCTTAATAGGTTCTATATTTATAAATTTATTCTTTATAAATTTACTAGATATAAAAGAGAGATATAGAAAATATTATAATATAGGAAAACTATTAATACTATTAATGCTAATCTTTCTAAGTATTTGCACCTTCTTTCCATATTCTATAATTATCAGATTAGCTTCAATTTCCCTACTTTTATCAATATTATATGTTATCTCAGGTTCAATCTATTTAAGTCTAAAAAAAGAAAAAATGGCAATTATATATTTAATTGCATGGACACTTTTTTTGGTTGGAACATCATCTTTTATTTTATTAACTCTAGGCTTGATTGGGAGAAATCTTCTCTCAGTTTATGGATCTCAAATCGGCTCCGTCTTAGAATTCATTCTCTTATCACTAGCCATGGGATACAGACTTAATTTATTGCAACAGAAAATTGCCTTAGACTTAGAATCTATTGTAAATAAACAAAACACTCTACTCAGTGAAGAAAAAGAAAGATCCGAAAGACAAGCCGAACTGATGAGGATCATCGAACGGGAAAAAGAAAATGCTAAAAATGCTTATTTTCAATTGGAGGCTTCGCAAAAGCAACTACTACAGTCAGACAAAATGATCACCCTCGGAACCATGGTTGCAGGTGTTGCCCATGAAATCAATACTCCTCTCGGTGCTATCAAGGCAAGCTCAGAAATTATCATACAGAAAGTAGAAGAGTTAACAAATGAGAATTCTGTAGTTTTAGAATTAAATAAAGAAGATTGGAGAGAAGTTATTGTATTACTAAGATTGTCTGAGTCTTTTCCCAAATCAGTCTCAACTAAAGAGTTGAGAGCTCAAGCTAAAAATTTAAAGAAATATCTCGAAGACAAAAATATAGCAGATCTAGAAATACTTACTGAATTACTACTAGATTTAGGATTGGGTAGTAATTTTGAAAAAATAGACAATATTTTATCCAATGAAAAATATATTACTCTTTTGACAACTGCGTATCTCATTTACTCTATCAAAAATAAGTCCCTTGTAATTGAATCTTCTGCACTTAGAGTTTCAAAAATAGTGAAGTCATTAAAGTCATACATTCACTTTGAAAATACTGAAGAAATGGTTCCTGCAAATTTAGCAGATGGTATGGAGACAGTACTCACAATTCTTCATAGTAAATTAAAAATTGGTATAGAAGTATTTAAAGAATATAGTATTACAAAAGAAATCTATTGTTTTCCCGATGAATTAAGTCAAATATGGACAAATCTAATTCATAATTCTATTCAGGCAATGAATGGTGTGGGAAAACTCAATATTGAAATATTTCCCGATGCGCAAATAAGAAATACTCCTGATATTGATAAGCGAGATCCTGAGTTCAAAGGGTCGTACATTGGAATCTCAATAGAAGACAGCGGACCCGGAATTCCGCCTGAGATACGAACCAAAATATTTGAAGCATTTTTTACCACAAAACCTGTCGGTGAGGGAAGTGGTCTCGGACTGCATATCATCGGGCGAATTCTTGAAAAGCACAAAGGAGTTTTGGAGTTGGAATCAGAACCCGGCAGAACAAAATTTACTATTCTGATTCCGGATAGAAGAGTATTGTAGACGTAAACTTAATAATATGAGGAAAAAAATCTAAAAATTTAGATTAAAGTATCATATAGCAGAAAAAATAGATGCTTAATTGCAATTATATTCTTATTTAGTCTAATTATATAAATTATTAACGAAGCAAATTCGTAATGCCCAAGGGAAACTTGGGTAATATATGAAGTACTCAATTCTATCCTACTGGAGATTAAAATTGGATAATTTTTTTACTCAATTAATAGATAGTAATTTAAAAGTACGGAGAAGTAGGATTCTATCTTTCAAAGTTAAATATGAGATTATATATTTATTAAGTATATCCTGTTTTTTATTGCCAATCTACTCTCAGGAAAAAACAGAAAATTCATCCAATGATTGGAGATTCAGTATTGTTCCATCCATGGGCTGGGGAAATATCCAAGCGTACCCTATAGTACCTTCTATGTTCAAAAATCCAATGACAGGACTAGATCAGAGTTCCGCCTTAGCAAAAAGGACTGGTAATACTTACAATGGGCTCACTCCTATTGCATCCGATGGTAGGGGTAGAAATGAATTGCTCACCATTGCATTGGCAAGTGAAAAATGGTTGATTGGAGCTAATTATTCCCGTTTTAGTTTTAATTTATCTCCCGAAGGTGCAGGGGAACGATTTAACTCTTTTAGTGGCTTCACAACTAATAATATATATAATTTAGGTATCACGAGAAATTTTAAAGTAGGAAATGAAAAAGCAATAACAGCTACCATTCAATTTGCTGGAAGGGATGGTAATTTTGAATACAATAATTTAATATTGGAAACTACAGAAAATAGGGGTTTTCAAGCCTATCCCAATGTATCATTTGATGATCATCTCAGGACTAGAACAGGATTAGTTGGATTTACATTTGGCAATACGCATGAAGGAAATTATATCGAACCATATGTAGGACATAAATCTATGTACTACTATGTCAATTTGAACTCTTCCATAGGAACCTCATTAGATGGAAATTATTTATATCCCACTACTACTCCTACCACTACTTCAGGAAGCAATGTAGGAGAGGTGGGGAGTGCTAAAATTTATACAGGATTTTCAAATAAATCTTTAGAAAATGAAGTGGCCGGGATCAGGTATAGATATGCTCCCGTAAGATTTATTATTTTTGGAGGAGATATTAGAAGAAATCTCCAACAGGGTGCTTATGAGATAAGGACTTTTGTGAATTTTATGTTACACCAGAATATAGGGATATTTTTAGGGGGAGTGTATGCAGAGCCCGAGATCAATGAGCTAATAATTAGGGCTTGGAGTATAGGTCCTGTTTATACAACAAAATTTTAAAATATAAAATATGAGATAATATGAAAAAATATATTAATTTTAATTTAATAGTACTCTTAACCATATCCTGGAGTAGCTTATTTTCTGTAGAGGATAAGAAAGTCCGTCCTAATATTGTGGTTTTGGTAGCGGATGATTGGGGCTTTAGTGATGTGGGATCTTTTGGGGGAGAAATATCAACTCCGCATTTGGATGAACTGGCTAAGAAAGGAGTTCGATTTTCCAATTTCCATGTTACTGCTTCCTGTTCCCCTACAAGATCTATGTTAATGACAGGAGTAGATAATCATCTCAATGGGGTAGGGAATATGAGAGAAACCATTCCTAGGGAGCATATTGGTAAAAATGGGTATCTCTCCGTTCTCAATCAAAATGTGGTCACTGTAGCCTCTCTACTGAAAGACTCAGGATACAGAACGTATGTCGCTGGAAAATGGCATGTAGGACATGAAGCCCATAATCTCCCTCCCAACAGAGGATTTGATCGTTCCCTCATCCAGGCAGACAGTGGATCGGACAACTGGGAGACAGCCAAGAAATACTTAGATCTCACAGAAAAAGTAAATTGGTACGAGGATGGAAAAGAAGCCGTAATGCCTCCAGAGTATTACTCTTCTCAATTTTACATAGATAAAACAATCGAATATATCCAAAGTGAAGAGGGGAAAGGGAAGCCTTTTTTTTCATACATCGGTTTTCAAGCTAACCATCTACCCGTTCAGGCTCCACGGGAATTTATAGATCACAATATCGGACGTTATACAGAAGGATGGACGGAGCTCAGAAAAAAGAGAAGGGATAGGGCGGTGGAATTGGGAATAATTCCAGACACTACTCAGCTAAATACTATGCCCACCACCCCAAATTGGTCGGATCTCAAAGAGGAAGACAAAAAGTTACTAATCAGAAATATGGAAGTCTATGCGGGGATGGCAGAAGCCATGGATTATCATGTTGGGAGACTCATTTCCCATCTGAAAAAAACAGGTCAGTTTGATAATACAATATTCATATTTTTGTCTGACAATGGTTCTGAATCATCCGATCCCTATGCTGTACTGACAGGCAAGATTTGGCTTTGGTTTAATTATTCCAGAGACATTGATAGACTCGGTGAAAAAGGAACCTATGGAGTCATTGGACCCGGTTGGGCAACAGCCGCGGCTTCCCCTCTGAATATGTATAAATTTTATTCAGGAGAGGGAGGAGTTCGGGTTCCCCTAATCATATCGGGAGCAAAATTTTTGCAAAACCAAATTCATCATAGTTTTGCTTTTGTGAAAGATATTGTACCCACTATTTTAGATATTGCGAATGTATCTCACCCTGGAACGTCATACAATGGAAAGCCAATTGAACCCCTGACCGGAAAAAGTATGTTGCCCGCTCTCTTAGGAAAATCGGATAAAATTCATGATCCAAATGAGGCGATAGGATATGAATTATCAGGAAATCAGGCACTCTACAAGGGAGATTTAAAACTTATTAAAAATATTCCTCCAATTGGTGATGGAGAATGGCATCTGTATGACATTAAAACAGATCCGGGGGAAACTAAAGATCTTCAAAAAGAAATGCCCGAAGTATTCAGTGCCATGGTTACTGATTATGAGAATTATGCAAAGGCAAATGGTGTATTACCTATGCCAAAAGGATATGAGCCAATTAAACAAGTTATAATCAACTCTATTATAAATGTTTATATTCCGAGATTTAGAATGACTTTTATTATTCTGGGTTCTCTAGCCATATTATTTATTATAAATAAATTTAGAAACAAAGGAAAAAAATGAAGTATTTAGGAATAATATACTGTATAATTATACTAAATATTATCTCCTGTAAAGACCTATTTTTTTCGGGCGTGCAAGGGAAAAAAAGTTGTGGAATGAAAATTTCTGTGCCCGATCCAAAAGATCCCCTACAGGGTATGATTGAGATACCCGAAGGATCCAATGAAATTGGAACGAATCCTCTTTATCCAGAAGAAGGACCTCCCCGCATTGTCCATGTAAACAAATTTAGGATGGACAAAACTGATGTCACTAATCTCCAATTTTCAGAATTTGTAAAGGCTTCAGGCTATCTAACCACTGCAGAACGACGAACCCCTCCTTCATCAATTGTCTTTATTGATCGTCCTCAAGGTGTGGATCTGGGAAATCCATCTCAGTGGTGGGAGATAGTAAAGGGAGCAACATGGAAAACTCCCATGGGAGAAGGTAGTGACATACAAGGAAAAGAAGAATTTCCTGTAGTACATATCTCCTTAGAAGATGCTCTAGCCTATGCCAGGTGGATTGGTCATGATCTTCCAACGGAAATAGAGTGGGAGTATGCCGCTAGGGGCGGTAAGACAGGTAATCATTTTGTATGGGGTAATACAAATCATGATGAGGGTGTTGCTAAGGCTAATATTTGGGAGGGAATTTTTCCAATCTTAGACAAAGGCAAGGATGGGTTTAAGGCTCAATCTTCTCCTGTTGGTTGTTATTCTCCCAATGATTTCGGGCTTTTTGATATGGCGGGAAATGTATGGCAATGGACAAAAGATGATTATTCCGAAAAAGGAAAATTTGAGCCAGACAAAGCAGTTATCAAGGGAGGGTCTTTTCTCTGTGCGGACTCCTATTGTAAACGCTATCGTCCGAGTGCCAGGGTGGGTGCAGAAAAAACAGAAGGCACTTCACATATTGGATTTAGAACTGTTTATAGGAAAAATCAATAATATAAAGTAGGATAAAAATGATAAATAAAAAAAGTATAATAATAATTTTAGTAATATTTAGTTCACTTATTAATTGTAGGCAAGAAATGATTTTGTTTTACGTAAAAAATATAGTTCGTAAGACAGCTCTCCCCACACAAAAAGTAGAATGGGAGAAGCCAGGTTTGGCAGAAGTCTCGGGGAATCCAAAAAAACTTCCCAATATAATTTTGATTGTTGCGGATGATCTTGGAATTAATGATCTTACAATCAATGGTGGAGGAATTGCTGGAGGAACGGTAATCACTCCCCATATCAATTCCCTGGGCAAGGAGGGAGTGCATTTTACAAAGGGATATTCAGGGAATGCTACCTGTGCTCCCTCCCGTGCGGCAATGATGACAGGAAGATATCCAACTCGATATGGATTTGAGTTTACACCTGTTCCTATAAATTTTTCGAGGGTAATTGGAAAAACAGTTGTTCCAAATGCAATACGAAAGCCTATTTTACACAGTGAGTTAATATCCGATTCCATCCCCTACGAAGAAATGGGTTTACCGGTTTCCGAAATCACCGTAGCTAAAATATTACAATCAATAAATTATCACACAGTTCACATAGGCAAATGGCATTTGGGTGAAAATCCCAAGTACCAGCCTAACTCTCATGGTTTTCATGAGAGTCTCGGATTTATGCCGGGGGCATCTATGTTTTTGCCTGAAAATCATCCCGATGTGGTCAATGCAAAACAGGATTATGATCCCATCGACAAATTTCTATGGGCGGCACATCCCTGGCAGGTGAGATACAATGGGAGAGAGAATTTTCAACCTTCCAAGTATCTTACTGATTATTTGACAGATGAAGCAATTACAGTGATAGATAACAATAAAAATCGACCGTTTTTTCTTTATTTGGCATACAATGCCCCTCACACACCCCTTCAATCCACAAAAGAAGACTATGAAGCTCTGTCTCACATAAAGGATCATACAATGCGAGTCTATGCCGCTATGATACGTTCTCTCGATAGAAACATTGGAAGGATCTTGAGCGAGCTAAAAAATAAGGGACTCAGTGAGAATACTCTGATTATCTTTACAAGTGATAATGGAGGAGCTCACTATATCGGATTAGAAGATATAAATAAGCCATATAGAGGTTGGAAGGCTACATTTTTCGAAGGTGGAATACGTGTTCCTTTTTATATGAAATGGCCTAATAAAATCAAACCCAATACGATATACAATGAGCCTGTCAGTCACATTGACCTTTTTTCTTCTATATTGGGAGCAGTGGAGCAAAAACTTCCCACCGACAGACAAATCGATGGTGTGAACTTACTCTCCCTCATAGGAAAACCTAACACGGAGCCCCATGAAACCCTCTACTGGAAATCGGGAGGTTATAGGACCATACAATCAAAGTATTGGAAATTACAGGTGGCAGACAATCCCGGAAAAGAATGGTTGTTTAATCTAAAGGAAGATCCAACCGAACAAAAAAATCTGGCTTCTGTATTCCCCGATAAACTTGCCGAACTAAAAAAAGTATTACTAGAGTATGACAAAAAGCAATCCAAACCCCTCTGGCCTTCAATTTTAGAAGCTCCTATTGCTATAGATAAGCCAATGAATCGACCGCAATCGAAGGACGATGAAGTTATTTATTGGTCGAATTGAAAAAATTTACGAGTATTTTTGCAATCTCAACTCCCTTATCTTCTTGAAGGAAATGTCCCGCATTGCGAATGATTTCGTGGGGTTGATTTTTTGCACCGGGAACTTTTCTCATAAAAAATTTAGCACCTCCTGCTGTTATAGGATCCTTATCACTAAAAAGAGTTAAGAATGGCTTTTCCCATTTTTCAAAAAATTTCCATGCTTCTCTGTTGTTATTGCTCTCTGGATTATTGGGTTGGTTGGGAACAAAACTCGGGAATACTCTAACAGCTGTTTGGAAAGTTTCATCTAAAAAAGGAGATCTATAGGCATAAAGCTCTTCTGAAGAAAGATTTGTAGTACAGCCAGCCTGTATAATAAGATCAACAGGAAACCAGGGGGAAAACCGAGAGAAGGCTTTCCATATCTCAAAGGCAAACGGAAAATTTTCATCTCCCGTTGGAAGACCACCATTACCAACTGAGATTCTATCAAACCGATCGGGCTCGTTTACTACCATACGAAGACCAATTAGGGAGCCCCAATCCTGACAAAATAAATTCAATCCAGAAAAATTGTTTTTAACCATCCATTCAGTCATCCAATAGATATGTCTCGCATAACTATAATCATTGGGATCACTTGGTTTATCCGACCTACCACATCCAACTAAATCGGGAACAATCACTCTAAAACCGGATGCTACAAAGATAGGTATCATTTTTCTATACAGATAAGACCAAGTTGGTTCTCCGTGAAGTAATAATACCTTAACTCCATCTTCAGGTCCTTCTTCAATATGGGCAATTCGTAAATTGTCTAT
Organism: Leptospiraceae bacterium; assembly: GCA_947458405.1. Classification (GTDB taxonomy): domain Bacteria; phylum Spirochaetota; class Leptospiria; order Leptospirales; family Leptospiraceae; genus JACKPB01. The sequence goes on along the minus strand of CANGZW010000052.1, from coordinate 4,248 downwards.
CTCTGTATAACGTGGTTGGTAGGGGAAATCTTTTAAATTAATAAAAGAAGAGTCAGGCGTTCTTAGTACTTTTTGAATTTTAGGAAATATTGATTTTTGATCCATGATGTTATGACAAATTTTTAATCTATAAAATCAAGTTTATTATCATTCCAAATAAATCATTTGTTTTTATTGGGAATTGATCCTGATATTTCTTTTTCAATGGCTGATTGAATGATTTGAATTGAGGTTTATTTTGTGTATTGACAGGCAAATTTCCATAGAAATACTAGAAATGAAAACCCAAGAGCCCAATCGTGAAACTATTTCTCACAGTCAAAAAGATATTTCTTATTATCTTTATACTATTTTTCATATTCATAAAGGCAATCGATAATGAAAATATATGTGGAGAAATTGGCGAATCTGAGTCCCATTGTTTTTTTAGTCAGTTAGGCGAAGATGAGTCCGAGCATATTTGTGTTCAGTGTCCCTGTAATGGAATGGTATTATGGGTTTCTCCTTTGAAACTAGAGTTTTCCCTGCAATTTTTTCCTGTTGAGATACTCAATAAGAGATACGAAAAAATCTATTCAAATCCTGCACTCAAAAGTTTATTTCGCCCACCCCGATTTTCTTAAAATCATTCCATTTCATTCAATCATAAATCAGGTTAGGATACGTATTTCAAAGGATATGAAAAATATCCCCGAAAGGAGTTATCATGAAATTTATAATATATATATTTTTATTAATTTTTTTCTCTCAAAAAATAGTTTCCGAAGAAGATTCTCATAGTAAGGAGAATTGTGTTGGGGACATCAGGATTTTACAGGTTGTAGAGTGTGTTTTAGATCATAGCCCGGAATACAAGGTTGCCCGTTTTGAGATAGGAGCTATGGAAGGCAAAAAGAGAGTTGCTGGCTATTTATTTCCATCAAATCCCTTTATTTCAGTCACACAGGCGGGTAGAAAGGGCTCAGGTGGAGATTTATTTTCCTCAGAAAAGGGAGTTTTTTACAATGGAGAAGTAATGGTATCACAAGAAATCTTTATGTCTTCTCAGAGATCCATTCGACTAAAAATTGCAGGTTCCGAACTCAGCAGTGCTGAAAAAAAGCTCCTGAGTGTAGAGAGAAATACAATTGCAGAGGCATTGAATGCATCTATCATCTACCAATTTGCAAAAGAAGAAACTGCTCTTTACGAAGCCCTCTTTAAAATTTCAGATGATATATTTCGCGTAATACGAACTCGCTCTGAAAAAGGACTTTCTCCCCCGATTGAATCAGATCTGGCAGAGTCAGAAAAGTTAAAAGCCTACCGTTTGCTTCAAATTGCCAAAAGAAATCAGGAAAAAGCAAAGATTAATCTAACCGTTATGATGGGAGTTAAAAAAAAATATCGACTCGAGATTACAGATACTATTGGAGAGCCCAAGTATATAAAGCAAAGGGATGATGATTTATTGGAGTACGCTCTAACAAATAGACCGGAAGTAGAGTCTTTGGATTTTCTTGTTCAGGCAAGTTCTCGAAGACTAGATTTGTTATACAAAGAAAAAATTCCAAACCCAATTGTAAGTGCTTATGTTCAAAAAGATGGTTTTAATGAAAATGTGGTTGGTGGAAGAGTGTCCATGCCCCTTAGAGTTTGGAGAGATCAGTCAGGTGAGATACAGGAAAGTAAATATAGGGTAGAGCAGGCAAAATCTGTTTCGGAAGTGAATCGTCATACAATAACTATGGAGGTATTAAAAGCAAGCAATGATTTTGAGTCTTTAAAATCAGAACTGGAAACTTACTCTCCAGAATTATTAAAAAAAGTAGAGAGTAATATTGACTTTCTAAAAAAAGCTCTCATGCAGGGTCAGGTGAACCTAAAGGAAGCTCTTTTATTGCAACAGTCTTTTCTCAATTTAAAAGTGAATTTGTTGGGCACAAGACTCCAGTTTGCCCTTTCAGGAATTGAGCTCATACGGGCTTCGGGATATCCAATGATTTCGTATAAAGAGGTTGAAAATGAATAAGTCATTATTATTTAATAAAAAAATATTATCCGGTATTGTAGTATTATTATTATTGCTAACCATATATAAAGTAAATGATATATACCAAAAATCAAGGAAAAATGTCGATAAAAAGATTGAATCAGAATTTCCAGAAAAAATTATAGTATCCAAAGAATTAGTCCAGGAATCAGGTATCACAGTTGTAGAAGTAAAAAGAGAAAATATCACAGACTTTATAACTTTAGTGGGGGAGGTAGCTTTTGATCCCGATAGAGTATCACAAATTAGTGCTAGGATTCCGGGAAGAATTTCAAAAGTAGATTTCGTAGAAGGGAGTTCTATAAGACAGGGACAGGCTTTAGTAGAGATGGAATCTCCGGAGGCTTCCCGTTTGCGTTCGAAATATCTATCCTCCCTAGCCAGAAGCAATGTGGCAGAAAGAAATCTCAAGAGAGTAAGAGAGCTTTCGCAAATGCGTCTTACCTCCGAACAGGAAGTTTTAAATGCGGAAGGGGAGTGGAAGGTTTTAGATGCAGAGGTCAGAACGGATAAAACAAATCTCTCCGTTCAGGGTATTCCCGTTCCCGATGTGAATAATCCCAATGATTCCACTTTAGGGAAAATCGTAATACGTTCTCCCTTGAATGGAATTGCCCTTTCGAGAGATGCTATTCCCGGTAAACAGGTGGATATCAATAGTATTTTGGGAGTTGTAGGCGATATTTCGCATGTTTGGTTTTTGGTAAAAATATTCGAAAAAGATCTCGCCTTTATTGATAAAGGCTCTCCTGCAAAAATCACTCTAAATGCTATGCCCGATGTTTTATTTGAGGGTGAGATAGCAAATATCGGAAATCAAGTTGATCCGGGAAGTAGAACTCTCAGCGGTAGAATTATCCTAAAAAACTCTGAATTTAAAGCAAAAATTGGGCTTTTTGGAAAAGCTCTAATACAAATCAATCGAAAGAATGTGCTTGCAATACAAAAAAAGTCCATCTTTGAATGGTCACAAAAAAAACATGTATTTATTCAAACGGGTATTTTGGAGTACACTGCAAAAGAAGTGGAGCTTGGAAACATATCGGGTGATATGGTAGAAGTCATTTCTGGTATCACAGAGGGAGATATTATCGTTACCGATGGAGCTTTTACCCTCAAATCGATTTATCTCAAAACCACGTTTGGAGAGGACTGATGAAACTTTTAGAATACCTAGTGGATTGGTCTTTGGAGAATCGGGTGATTGTTCTAATGATGACTTTCATTTTTGTTTTATTCGGAATCAATAGTGCAATACAACTCAAGATGGATGCGGTTCCCGATGTAACCACAGTTCAGGTGCAAATCATTACTTCGGCTCCCTCTCTTTCGCCCTTAGAAATTGAGCAATACATTACATTTCCCGTAGAGCGTACTATGGCGGGTATTCCGCATGTGGAAGAGGTTCGCTCCATTTCGCGGTATGGCTTGAGTGTTGTAACCATTGTATTTTTTGATGGCACAGACATTTATTGGGCACGTCAAATGGTTGGTGAAAGAATGAAAGAAGCCAATGAAGTGATACCAAAAGGCTACGGAATACCTATGATGGGTCCGATTTCCACAGGTCTTGGAGAAATTTATCAATTTTCTTTGGAGTCGGATCGACATACTTTAATGGAGCTTACAACTCTCTTAAATTGGTATATAAACCCCCTTTTAAAGACAGTCCCCGGTGTGGTAGAAGTAAATACTTTTGGGGGTGAAACCAAACAGTACCAGGTAATCGTATCACCCGAAAGAATGCAGGCATTGAACTTAAGCCTAAAGGATATTTCAGAAGCCATCTGGAAAAATAACTCTGCTATGGGTGGGGGGTATATCGAGCATGATAGGGAGCATTATCTAATCGGATCCAATGGACTTTACAAATCAAATGAAGATATTGAAAATGTAATACTTGGTAAAACATTTCAGGGAGCACCGATCACAGTGGGAATGGTGGGAAGAGTGGAACAGGGTAAAAAACTGAGACTCGGAGCTGTTACAAAGGATAATCATGGGGAATCAGTGGGAGCAATGGCTCTTATGCTTATCCATGAAAACTCATTAAAAGTCACTGAATCCATCAAAGAAAAAGTAAAGTCCATAGAGCCATTTTTGCCGGAGGGTGTGAGAATTGTTCCGTTTTATGATAGATCTTTTATGGTAAAAAAGACAATCAAAACAGTAGTAATCAATCTTTTAGAAGGTGCATTCTTAGTAATTGTAATACT
>CANGZW010000051.1 GCA_947458405.1 Leptospiraceae bacterium | reverse complement strand
TAGGAATAATTCAAGAAATTACAAATTTGTGGAATATTAAAATCGAGGGATTTAAAAATATTTTTTCAAATATTATAGTTTCTGATAATTTTATTCAAGATCCATATTCTTTGAATAATGAAGCAAGAACAATCCTCAGAAGACCTGATGATGTAATACGAAACCCTATTATCAATAGAAATTTAAATTATTCAAATAGTGGCTATGGTACTTCCGAGGGGGTCGAAATATTTTTACGAAAGGAAAGAGATCCTCGAAGTAATACAGGTTGGTATGGCTGGCTTAGTTATACCAATTCTATAACTAATAGAATTAATAATCAGGCAAGACTAACAGATGATGAAAAAAGACAGAGAAGTCTTACGAATGGAGCTCGAAATTTAGTTTATCAAACTAAATCTGGAACTAACTATGTAAATTATTACGATGATAATCAATTAGAATTTATTTATAATAACGATAAAAAAGAGCTCTATGATTTAGATAGAACTCATGTATTAAACCTTGTTTTTGGATATAAATCTCAGGATAATTGGCAGATTGGATTTCGATTCCGATACTTTTCCGGAACACCCTATACACCAATTGTAAGCTCAACAAAGGCAGGTGCCGCGGCGGGGGGAGGAACTGGCCTCACATTGAATTTACCAAAATACTCTGAGGCTTTCAATAGTGATCGATTCCCTCCTTATCATCAGCTAGATATTAGATTCGATAAATTTTTACCTTATGAGTGGGGATATATGAATGTTTACATAGATCTTATAAATTTTTATGGTAGAAGAAATGCTATCGGGCAAAATTTTAGTAATTTTCAGGCGTATGATAGATATAAGAATCCTGAATTTGTGTATGATTCCATCAATTCTCCCTATATTCAAACAGTGAGACAGGGTGGCAATATAGTATATTTACCATTAATTAATATTGGAATGGAAGTTAAATTTTAAAATGGTTTACTTGAAATATATAATTTATTTTATAATAATAATTAAAGTAAATTGTAGTAATGATCAATCTACTTTAAATCAAGAAAAATTATCAAATGAAAAAAGTACATTACTCGCCCTTTCTTTTTACCGTAGTAATGGAGAGTGTCTTAGAAAAGAATCCTCTTCAGGATCTTCTATCTATACCTGTTCTAAATATGACAATGGATTATGTAATATAAATTTATTAATATTCACAAGTGGTGAAAAAACAAAACTATTGAGTGATACAACAAAGATTATTAATAAAAGACCTGAATGCAAAGAAAGTCTAGTGTTATCTGGATTACTTAATCAAGCTATCAACACAAATGATGAAATTGATACTTTTAAAAGAAATAATTCCTTCACAGGACTGGATAGCTGTAATACGAAAAATTTTTCTAAATATGAAAAATTAGTTTCAAAAGAAGAATTATTATTTTTGATTTCCGCTAGAGGAAAAATAGGAACATTTGCTTATAATTCTGCTCAATCTATCTTTGAAACTACAATTAAGAAAAATGCACGAGAATGCCTTGCCAATGAATTTTCGGAAACTGAAAATCAACTTCTTAAAGATATTTACTCTGCTACAAAAGTTCAAGAAGTTAAATGCACTGAAAGTTCAAGTACAGGTCTTTGTAATTAAGGAAATTAAAAATAAGTGAATATTTTTTAGAGAAATTTTGAGTTAGAATGTATAGATATTAAAAATTGAATTTGCCGTTTTGGAAATTAGAATTTCTTAACGGCAAATAATTATAGAGTAAATTTAATTTCCCATATTTATTGTTTTTAAATTAGGTAGGATCACTATGTCCACACGTCTATTGATACCTTTATTGTATTCACTAGAGTTTACTTTTATTGGATTAAATTCTCCATTGCCAACAGCAACAAAATTTTTCTCTGGTATATTAGTTCTAGATAATATGTATCTCAATACTGAAAGAGAACGATTTGTGGAAAGTTCCCAGTTATCCTTATATTTGCCCCCGCGAATTGGGACATTATCAGTATTACCTTCTATATAAATTTTTCTGTCTTTATATTGATTAAGTGCTGATATAATTTTATTTAATACTTTGGTTCCACTCTTTTTTAATTCTCCATTCCCTAGATCAAATGTAATTCTATCATAAAGATTTATGATTACCCTTCCACCTTCTTGGGTAACATTCATTTCTCCATTTCCAATTTCATCTCTAAGCTTATTCTCGAGTTCTGCTTTTGTGATACTTGAGGCTTTTTCAAGTTGTTCTTTTAGTTTTTGATTTTCAAAAGTTAACTCTTGTTCTCTTTCTCTGAGTCTTGCAAGTTGAATAGTTAACTGATTTAATTTTCGATTGTATTCAGCTTGTAATTGTTCTGCTTGCTCTTCTAGTTTTTTTGAGAGTAAATCTTTTTCTGATCTTTGTATTAACTCTAAGTCAGATGTAAGACGTTTAATTTCCATTTGCAAATAATTATTTTCTTCCTTGAGGGCTTTAACCTCTTGAGGAGTTAGCATCCTTTCTAGATTTGTGGAAAGCATCATTCTCTCTAATTCTTCTGGGGAATTTTCATTTCTAGACATTTTAGGATTTTTAAGAAGTTCTAATTCTTGAGATATTTCATTGTATTTCTTATCTAAGACTAATTTCTCTTTTTCTAATTGTTCCAAGAGTTCAAAAACGGCTTTTCTTTCTTCAGCTCTTTGTGATCTCTCATCTAGTTTTTTTAATAAATCTTCTTTTTCCATTTTTAAAATTTGAATGGAAGCTTCATATTGCTCTTTAGAGTCCTCTATCTGTTCAAGTTTATCATTTATCTCAGAAAGTTTTCTGTCAGTTATTTGGGAAAGCATTGACTTTGATTCTTTTGTATTATAAACTTCCACCTCTAAGGCAACTAATCTAGCTCTTAAAATTTCATTTTCTCGTTTTAAAGCAGATGTTTCTTGTAGAAATTTTTCTCTATTTTCTTGGAATTCTTTTTCAGAGAGTCTTTTCTTTTTAAGAAGATCCTTATACTCTGATCTATAATAAAACCAATCATTTGCATCTTCTGTTGTTGGGTCAGAAATTATTATATTAGGATATATAAAAATAAATATAATAATAAAAGATGTAATTAATCTTAGAGATAAGTTATTTTTTTTGAGATATTTCATTTATTTTTCCTACTTTAATTTGAATGGAGTAACGATTATTTCAACTCTTCTGTTGATCATTTTATTCTTTTCTGAGTTATTGGGTCTTATTGGATTATACTCCCCCATACTCGCTAGAGCAAATCTTTGTGGATCAGCACCTTTGGATTTTTGGAGGTAATCAAATACGGAATGAGCTCTAGCGAATGATAAATACCAATTATCCTTAAATTTACCACTGCTAATTGGAGTTGCATCTGTATTACCTTCAATGTAAACTTTATTTTGATTGTATTGTTTTAAAGCCTGATAAACTTCATCTAAAACTTTTTTTCCAGAATCATGAAGAGTACTAGATCCACTTTTAAAAGTAATTGAATTTTTAAGATTTATAACCAGTTTATCACCTCTTCGTGATACGCTTATATCACCTTTTTTAACCTGTTTTTCGAGGGCATCTTCCAGTCTGTTTTTCTCGAGGTTTAATTTTTCAACTTCTTCAAGATATTTATTTTTTTCTTCGTTATACCTATCTTGGGCGGTGGCTAAATCACCCAATGCGGAATCATAATCTTTTCTAACATCTTCTAACTCTTTATTTAAATCATCATTTTTCTTTTTACTTTCTTCGAGTTCAGCAGTGATAGCAATTAATTGCTTTTCTAAATCTTCAATTCTAACTTGGTTTTGAGTAAGTAAGATCTTTGAGTAAGCTAAATTTTCTCTATAAGAGTTCCAATCGTTTTCTAGTTGGGTTTCTTCCTTTTTAATGAGAGCTAGTTTTTCTTCATCCTCTTTGATTTCAGACTCTCTTTCTTGAATGATTTTACCTAAATCTACCAACTTTTTATTGGAGAATTGAATTGTATCTTCTTTGAGCTGAATTAAATCTTTTGATACTTTTGTTTTTTCATTTTCTAATTGTAGTATTGTTTTTTCAAGTTGTGATACATAGTCTGCAGGAACTGAGTTAACGGGAAGAGATAATAAGGGGGGAGAACTAGTGAGCTTTAAATCTTCAGAGAGCTTATTTTTTTCTGCGGTCAGTGAAGAAATAGTATTTTCTAATTGTTTGATTTTTGCTTCTAATCCTTCAATTTTAGACAATTGTAATTTGGAATCATCAGAAGATTTTTGGAGAACTATCTTTTCTGATTCGAGTTGTTTAATTTTTGCTTCTAATGCAGTAAGTTCAGTTAATTTTTTTTCAGCCGCTTCTTTTTGGGATTTTAGGATAGCTAATTCTTTTTCTAGTGCGGAAAATCTACTCTTGAGTTCAGCATCTTTGGCACTAGCTTCTTTTACTTTGCTGTATTCAGCATTTAAAGCATCCAAACTAAATTTCAAAGAGGCTATTTCTTTTTCGAGACCCTTTGCATTTTTATCACTCGCTTCTATTTGAGTCAAAAGAGCACTTGTCCTCTCTTCTAATTCTTTAATTTTTTTCTGTAACTCTTGATTTTCACCGTTAATATCTTCGGATAAGAGGGATCGACTTTCTTTTTTTATAAGAAGTTGGTTGTATTTTTCAGATAGAACTCTTTTTTTTTCAACTAGCTCATTGTATTCGGATTTCCAGTAAAATAGAACAGCATCTTTTTCGCCTTCTTTGGGATCGATAGACTTTGGTTCTGTCGAATGTAATGTTGAAAAATTTACAAACAGAAAAAAGATAAGGGAAATATTTAAAAATAATATGTTGAAAGGAAATAAATTAATTGAGGATAATTTTTTCATGATTTACACTATTGTTTACATGGTTGGTATGTTAGTTCAAAGAGTCAAGAAAGAACTTTTTGTATTAAATTACAAAAAACTAGCAGTTCTACCTAAACTCCTGTCATTTTTCAAGGAAAATATATAAAATACCCATGATTCGACCTATTTCCCTATATTATTTACTTCTCAAATGTTTCCTACTTTCATTTCTATTTTTTAGAGTTTCAAATCTTATCTCAGATGAATGCACAGCGGGGAAGTGCTCAAATGGAAATGGAACAATGATATATTCCAATGGGACAAAATATATAGGCTCCTTTAGAAATGGAAAGCTTCATGGAAAGGGTGTTCTAGTATTTCCTAAAGAAGTGGATGATGATAAAGATTCCCTCAACAAATATACTTATGCTGAAAAATATTCTGGAGAATTCAAAGATGGAAAACTCCACGGTCAGGGATATTTACTCTTTCAAAATGGAAATTCTTATGAAGGAGAATTTATTGAGGATTCATTCAATGGAAAAGGTACTTATACGTATGCATCAGGTTCTAAATACATAGGTGATTTTAAATTAGACATGAAATCCGGAAAAGGTGTATTTATATATGCCAATGGAGAAAGATATGAGGGTGAGTTCAAAAATGATTTTATAGAAGGGAATGGATCCTACACTTATCTCTCTGGGGATAAGTACAATGGCACGTTTCGGGATGGTAAAAAACATGGTTTTGGAACTTATAATTTTGCAGATGGGAAAACCTTTACAGGCGAATTTAAGGATGATAAAAAAGAGGGTAGGGGAGTCTTTCTATTTCCCAATGGATTGAGATACGATGGGGAATTTAAAAATGATAAGTATGACGGAGAGGGAAGCATTGTTTATCCGAATGGAACGAAATATATAGGTCAATTCAAAGAATATAAATATGAAGGGTATGGAAAATTATACTTTCCTTCAGGGTCATCGTATTTCGGAGATTTTAAAGATAATAAGTTTGATGGAAAGGGATTGTACACATTCTCTACAGGAAAAAAGTATGAGGGAGAGTTCAAGGATGGAAAATTCGAAGGACAGGGATCCTATACATACCTAAATGGAGATAAGTATGTCGGAGGCTTTAAAAATGGAAAATTTGAAGGTCAGGCAACTGTTTATCTTGCTAAAGGAGGAAAATACGAAGTACAATTCAAAGATGGGAAATTTAATGGTCATGGTACGGTTACATATCCAAATGGGGATAGATATGTTGGGGAGTTTAAAGATGGCAAGAGAAATGGGAAGGGAGTTTTAACTTTTAAGGATGGGGGAGAATACTCTGGAGAGTTTAAAGAGGATAAATCCCACGGCAAAGGAACCTTAGTTTTCAGCGATGGCGTAGTTTATGATGGTGAGTTCGATACGGACAAATTTAACGGACAGGGAGTTATGTTCTCTGCTAATGGGGATGTTATATATGGGGGAAGATGGATTAATGGCGATCCCGCAGATGATAAGAAGGCTCAAAAATTTCTTCAAAATTACAAAAACCAAGATTCAAAAGATAAGCAAGGCGAATGATTTTTTTAAAAATATCCGATATACTATATGGCATACAATAATATAAAAATTTATAAGAAATTATTATATATATTTATTTTATTTTCAAATGTCAATATTCTTTTCTGTGGAGAATGTATAAAAGGGGATTGTTCTAATGGAGAAGGAACAATGAAATTTGCAAATGGAGATCAATATACAGGAACCTTTAAAGAAGGTAAAAAAATTGGATCGGGTGAATATATTTTTAGTAATGGCGAAAGATATGAAGGTGAATTTTCAAATGACCTTCCCAATGGTATAGGAACTGCTATTCTCGCAAATGGTAATACATACATTGGTTATTTCACTAATAATGTTCCCGATGGAAAGGGTAAAATGCTTTATTCAAATGGGAATATTTATGAGGGTGATTGGAAAAAGGGAGTAAAGGAGGGAAATGGTACAATGTCATACGCTGACGGAAGCTCTTATTCAGGCGAATGGAAAGGAAATAAAAAATCGGGTCAGGGAGTATATAAAAAAGTAGCTGTAGTGCAAATGCAAACACCATTACCCCCTCTACCATCCCGTCCCTTAAAAAAACATAGTGAATCCATAAATTTTTGGATCTCTAGAATTCAGAATTAAAAAATAATCAATTCCTGTTTATGATATTTAATACAAATAAATATATAAAAAAATTCTTATTTTTTCTTTTAATTATGTTATATAGTGTATTAACTAATATTTATCCTAATTGTGTTACGGGTGATTGTTTAAATGGAATAGGAACAAAGATTTATTCAGATGGTGGAAAATATTCCGGTCAATGGAATACGGGAATGAAAAGTGGGAGGGGAATTTATTTTTTCCCCAATGGCGATATCTATGAGGGAATCTGGAAAGAAAATAAAATGAATGGTCAGGGAGTATTTACATTTAATATAGGTGGGAATTTTCAGGGTAATTTTAAAAATAATGAAATTTCAGGATTTGGTGTTTATACATATCCTGAAGGACATATCTACAGAGGTGAATTTAAAAATAATAAGAGGGATGGGCGTGGTACATTCACTTATTTTGAAGGAGAGCAGTATGACGGTATGTTCAAAGAAGATAAAATCTCCGGAAAAGGAGTATATCGATATGCTAACGGGGATGTCTATGAGGGAGAGTTTCTAAATGACTTGTACAATGGAAATGGTACAATGCGATACAAGTCAGGTGATGTATATGAAGGTAATTTTGATGATGGACTAAAGGAGGGCAAAGGAGTTTATACTTTTGCAAATAAGTCTAAATACACAGGTGAATTCAGTCGCGATAAAATCTCAGGAAAAGGTGTCTTTGAATTTCAAAATGGAGATCGCTATGAAGGAAACTTTTTAAACAACAAGTTTTCCGGAGAAGGTGTGTACACTTTTTCATCTGGAAAAAAATATTCAGGTAGCTTTCAAGAAGACAAATTCAATGGAAAAGGCTTAAAGGTTAACACCGATGGATCAAAATACATAGGAGAGTTTCGAGACGACTTATATAGTGGCAAAGGTACGGTTTCTTACATAAATGGTGACGCATATCAAGGGGAATTTATCAAAGGCTTGTACCATGGCAAAGGTAAACTATCTTTTGGCTCGGGGGATTCCTATTCGGGAGATTTTAAAGAAGGCAAACGAAATGGGTCCGGAACTTATTTATATGCCAATGGTGATAAGTATGAGGGTGATTTTAAAGAAGATAAATTTAATGGCAGGGGTATATTTATTTTTGCGGATGGAAGTCGCTATGAGGGCACTTTTGAGAACGATAAGTACAAGGGAAAGGGAGTTTATATCTATCCAAAAGGAGACAAATACGAGGGAGAGTTTTTGGATGACATGAGACATGGGAATGGTATATATGTTTCTGTAGACGGTTCAAAATATACAGGTGAGTACAAAAGAAATAAAAAAGATGGAATGGGCACACTAACCGATAAAGAAGGTAATATTATCTATAGCGGTCAATGGGTGAATGGGGATCAGGCTTCAAAATAACAAATTTCACTACCGTCGAAAGATAGGGGGAAGTCAGAGATGACAAAATTTAATAACACCGATATCCGAAATGGATTGATGGTGAATTTAGAAGATATTTATATTTTTCCGGTAAGTGAGACCGTTTATGCTTATCTTGAAAAAATATGGTCTTCTTTTGTAAACAAAATGGTAGCCCTTACCTTTCCAAATGATGAGAATATTTTTGACCATGCTGTATTTGAAGTAATACAGGGTTCAGATACAAAAATAGTAGCATCTTCTACCCATTTCAAAATGAAAGAATTGATTGGAAATAAGCTTAATAAAGATATTCAGGAATTTATTAGTAAAACAAGGGCAATCCCCTTAACCGACGAAAAGAATGAATCCTCCAAAATTTTAAAAAAATCTGTAATCTCTTATAGTCATATGAAAAGACCCGATGTGGAGATTATCAATTTGCGAAGTGATGATCGGGTTCACCCTAACTTAAAAAACTTACTCACCGAAACCATGCGATATGCCATAGGGATTCCACTCATTGTCAAAGAGAATCCAATAGGAATCCTCTGGGGAATCAAAAGAAAAAAATTAACCGAAGACCAAAAAAGGGATTTAACCTTACAACTCCACACTCTTTTCGATGTGATTGAATACATCGTTGCATTAGAAGTTGATAGGAAGGGAGATCCCTATTTTGCTCGAAAAAATATCGAGAAGTCGGATACAACCTCATCCATTCATCATTTGTTATATACCCAACAGGAAGGGCAAAAAGATCCCGTAACATCTATTGTAGCACATTCTCATGTCTATAACATGATGTACAGACTAGATGCCAGTTATATAGTTCCTACTTCAAATGGATATTCAGTGAGTCTAAAGCACATTGCCCCCGAGCAAAAAAATGATAAGAAAAAAGTAATTCTCATGATTCCAGGATTTTTTTGTCGCCGGTCAGTTATGGACAAACTTACCCGAGAAATGGCTCTCCGTTACGGTTATAGGGTGTATTCAATGGACATGAGGGGAAGATCCCGCTATACCCTTCCCCGTGATGGGAAAAGATCGAGCTGGACAATGGATGATTATATTCAAGATGATTTTCCTGCCGTTATAAGCTGGATAAAAAGTCTACATCCAGAGGATGATCTCATTATCATGGGGCATAGTATGGGCGGAATGATTCCTCGATTTTACACATCAGCTTATGATATAATTCGAAACATGCCCGGTAAACAAGATCGTATAAATCCAAACGAAGTAATAAAAGGAATAGTATCCATAACTTCTCCCAATTACATCAACTTAGATTCTCCCCTCTTTGGATTGGATATTATAAAGAATGGTTTTAAATTTCTAAGCAACCGTATGGTCTATGATATGCTTTTTAACCTGGTAGCTTTTCCGGTTAAAAATACTCTAACAACTATTGATTTAAATAGTTTTTTTAAGTTTATTCTGAATTTACATTCCTCTTTGCGACAATTTTCTTTTCAAGTTAGTACTAAAATAGTTAATCTAAACGACTTTATAGGTTATAGACAAATAACCCCTCCCGAATGGTATTTTATGGTAGAGGATGTTTTTTGTGAGGAATCAATTAAAGTAATACTTCAATTTATTCGTTCCCAACTTTCCCATGAAAATGGATTTTATTCGTATGACGGAGATATTAATTATACGAAAGAAATGCATAAAATGAATATACCAGTATTCTCAGTAGCGGGTACCCTTGATAAAATTGTACCTACCGCAACAATTGAAGACATAATGAATTTACCTATTCCTAATAAAAAAATTGAATATTTTGATCAGGGTCATTTGGGAATCATCTTACACCAAGAGACTGTAAATCGAATCTGTAAATTAACCGATGATTGGATAAGTGGACTAGAAGAAGCAAATAAAAATTTGGAATCAAGGGAAAAGTTAGCTGCATATATTTAAATTTAAAAATAGGAGAAGAGTATGCTATTTGGGGAAGAATTAATCCAACAGGGATTGATCAATAACAAACAATTGGAAGAGGGTCTGGAATACCAAAAAAAGAATCCAGACAAGAAGCTTGGAGAGATCATGATTGAATTGGGATTCATTAATATAGATCAAATGCTAAAGGTAGTAAAAAAACAATTAAATGACAATGGTATCCCTTAATTAGACTCAATGAAAGTCTAATGAGACATAAAAATTTCTAAAGGATTTTACTCAAGTTCCGATTGGTTATTTATACAAATAAATAATCCCCTAAAGAGACCTAAATGGAACAAAAAACCAACCAATTCAAAAAAGTATTATCCCGTTATGTAAATTATCGAGGCATCGATATAATTCTCTACTTAAAAGATGGTTCTGTAATAGAGCTAGATAAGAATAGAAGAATAGAGGGTGATTATGTTATTAAAAACGAAAGGGAAGGGGTAATTTCTCGAATTGAACTTTCCGATATACTGAAGGCAGATTTTTACGCGGCATAATTTTTTTGTTGTTGTAAACCCCATCATAAAAAGATTTGTAATTAGCTATATTTTGTTAAGGATCCAACTTAGAACAGTTGGATTTTTTGTTTACATTAACTGTATTTGGAATCTGTACCTAAAGAGTAAATTCACAAAATTAGCCAAAATTCCCAAGGAGAGATAATGGTAGGGATTATCATTAAAGACGGAGAGTCTATTGAAGCGGCTCTCAGACGATTTAAACGTGATTGTGCAAACGCTGGAATTCTCAGCGAGATAAAAAAAAGAGAGCATTATGAAAAACCCAGTCTTGTTCGTAAAAAGGCTATTGATACAGCTAAAAGAAAGCGGGACAAGAAAAAACGAATTTTTGCAAAAAAAGAAAGAGTATAACTTAAATACTTTCCTCTTAATCTACTCCTGAGAGAAACGAATATGTCCTTACAGGAAAAAATAAATGACGATTTAAAGCGTTCTATGAAAGAAAAAGCAGAACCTGCACTTTCCACTCTTAGAATGCTGAAATCTGATATACAATATGAACTTACTAAAACAGGTTCCTCTACTATACCAGATGAACATATAATTCAAATTATTAAGAGAAATATCTCTAAAAGAAAAGATACAGCTCAAGAGTACCACAAAGCTAATAGAATAGATTTAGCTACCAAAGAAGAACAGGAAGCATCTTTTTTATATGAGTATTTACCCCCTTCAATTCCCGAATCTGAAATTGAAAGTGTTGTAATACGTATCATATCTGAAATGGGTGCAAAGAGTCCTTCGGATACAGGAAAGGTAATGGGAAAAGTAATGGGTGAATTAAAAGGAAAGAATGTGGAAGGATCAGTAGTTTCCACTTTAGTTAAAAAAAATCTAGTTCAAAGTTGAGAACCATTGTTCCAGCAAAATGATTTTGTTGAAAGGGTAAAGGGAGAAGTAAGTCTAGAAACTTACATTTCCCGCTACGTAAAATTAAAAAAAGCAGGAAGACGAGTTGTAGGTTTATGCCCTTTTCACTCTGAAAAATCTCCCTCCTTCTCAATTTCTCCAGAATTAAATGTTTATCACTGCTTTGGTTGTGGGAAATCAGGAGATATTTTCACTTTTGTTCAGGACTACGAAAAAGTCGATTTTCGTAGATCAATGGAGATTCTGGCAGACTACTCAGGAATACCCTTACAGTCTCAATCGAATAAAGAAGACGCGCAATTTAAACAAAAACTCTATGATTTGAATGCAAAGTTTCTTACCTATTTTAGGGAAAATTTAGAGGGTTCCGAGGGAGAACAAGCAAGGGAGTATCTTAGGAAGAGGGGCATTGACAAAAAAATTATTTTAAAATTTGAGTTGGGATACGCTCTACCCGGTTTTGATAATTTTTCAAGAAATGTCGTGAAAACAGCTGAAGAGGTCTCATTGGCTCAAAAATTGGGATTATTAAAAGTAAATACTTCAAGGGGAGGGAACACCTATGATTTTTATAGGGATAGAGTCATGTTTCCGATCAAAGACCCTTCTGGGAAGATTCTGGGCTTTGGAGGAAGGATAATTAGAGAGTCAGAAGAGGCAAAATATATCAACAGCCCAGCTTCTCCTATCTATGACAAGGGAAAGACCTTCTATGGATTGTACCAAGCCCAAAGCTCTATAAGAAAGTCAAGAGTAGCAATTTTGGTAGAAGGGTATCTGGATGTAATTGGTATGCATTCTAAAGAAATTGAAACAGTAATTGCTCCTTTGGGAACCTCGTTGACCAATAATCAGGTCAGAAATATTAAATCATATGCAGATAAACTAAAATTACTCTTTGATGGAGATAAAGCAGGGAAATCTGCCGCAGTCAGAGCCGCTGAAATCTGTCTAAAAGAAGGATTAGCGGCAGAAATTGTAGTAT
Source organism: Leptospiraceae bacterium (assembly GCA_947458405.1). Classification (GTDB taxonomy): domain Bacteria; phylum Spirochaetota; class Leptospiria; order Leptospirales; family Leptospiraceae; genus JACKPB01. The sequence continues at coordinate 12,405 of CANGZW010000051.1, read as the reverse complement.
TGGATGAAGGAAAAGATCCATTTGATTTATCTAGAACAATGTCAAATGCAGAAATTTCAGAACTACTAACAAAAACTTTGAGCCATTCTGAGTTTTTACTGCAAGAAACTCTATTGCATACGCATATAACTTCTAGTCCGGAAGAAAAAAGAAAGGCGATAGAAAACCTTTTTACTTTTATAAAGTCATTAGAAAGAGAAACGGATCAACAGATGTATCTTTCCGAGGGAGCTAAACAATTGGGCTTAAGCATTTCCTCTGTATTAAATGACTTTAAAAGAGGCTCCGGTGTTACTTTAGGAGATCCGAAAGTCGATATTAAGAAAAGTAGTAAACCTTCGAATAAAGGGAATACTGCTGGAGTGGTTTATTCAAGAAAGATACTGAGTATTCTCGTTTTACATCCTGAGTTTTTTTGTTATGTAGAGCAACTTTTGGAATTGGATTTTGAAGACGGGGACTCCGCTTTTTTTTGGGAAGTACTTTATACGAAATATATGAATTCAGAAACGATATCTATCGCGATTTTACAGGAGGAAGGTTTCCCAAGTGATATTAGGTCAACCTTTATGTCCTATATTTTAGAACTCGATGATACCGGGGAAACTGATGAAAGTAGGAAAAATATTTTTGAAGAGTACTTATTATTATATAAAAGAGCAAATAAACAGAAAGAATTAGAAAGTATAAGTAATGGAGTGGGTGTGTTGGAAAAAAAAGATCGCCTCTCCCGATTGATGATAGTTCGAAGCGAAATTTTACAAATAGATCAAAAATTGAGAACACTCAATTATACAAATGGAAGAGGTTAATCATGGAAAATTTACAGAGTCTGCCTGAGATACAGCGTCTAATTGCTATTGGGAAGGCAAACAGCGAAGTATCCTATGATGAGATAAATGATATTTTGCCGGATAAGATTCTTAACTCAGAGAAGATAGATGATGTTTTTACTCTTCTTCATGAGATGGGAATAGATGTCGTAGAAGAGTATAGTAAAAAATTTGAAGAACCTCAAATTCTGCCTGGTAAAGACGAAAAACCTATTAAAAAGAAAAAAGAAGGAGTATCTATCAGTGCAACATCTGAAGATCCCATTCGCTTATATTTAAAAGAAATAGGAAAAGTCAGTCTTATATCGGGTGAGACCGAAGTATTTTTGGCAAAGAGAATTGAGAAAGGAGAGAAGATCATAGAAGAAACGATCTTGGGCTCTAGTATTCTGAGAGCAAATTTCTCTAAATTAATGCCAAAGATCAGAAGCAAAAAGATAAAAATATATGAGATAGTCAGAGTTGAAAAATCTTATGCAATGAGTCCCGTGGAGATGGAAAAACTTGAAAAGTTATTTTTCCAAAACATGGATAAGATTCAATCAGAAGAGAAAACTTTAATTGAATGCCAGAATAAAATAAAGAAGTACTCTGAAAATAGTAGAAAGCATAAAGAATTTAAAGATAAGATAGACGAAGCCCAAAAAGATATAGATTCTGCTGTTAGAGAAGTTGGCGTATCACAAAGAGAAATACAAAAGATTTCTCAAAAGATTAAATCAATGGTATTTCGAATCAAAGAGATAGATAGACACTTTTTAAAAATCAAAGCGAGATACGGACACGACGTAAAAGAAATTAAGACATTCAATAGATTTATCGAGAAGAATGAAAATCTCGAAGAGATCGAAAAAATGATGGGTGTTCATATTGATGAAGTAAGAGAAGTCATAAAAGATATCCGAAACAACGAGCGTAAACTCCGTCGTATGGAGCAGGAAGCAGGCTCTACTACTGCTGAAATCAAAGATTGGGGCGAAAAAATCATCAAAGGAGAGAGAGAGATCTCTCAAGCCAAAAAAGAATTGGTAAAGGCTAATCTTAGATTGGTAGTTTCTATCGCAAAGAGATATGCCAATAGAGGTATGCACTTTTTTGATCTAATCCAAGAAGGTAATATTGGTCTGATCAAAGCAGTAGATAAATTTGAATACAAGAAAGGCTATAAGTTTTCAACCTACGCAACGTGGTGGATTAGACAGGCTATTACCAGAGCCATATCCGATCAGGCAAGAACCATCAGAGTTCCTGTTCACATGATCGAACAAGTAAATAAAGTAATACGGGAAGCTAGGCTCTTTGTTCAAGAATTCGGTAGAGATCCAACCAATGATGAAATAGCCGAAAGATTGGGCTGGCCTGTTCAGAAAGTGAAGAGTGTTAAGAATGTGGGAAGAGAGCCTATCTCTTTGGAAATCCCCGTCGGTAGCGAAGAAGATTCTGAGCTAGGAGATTTCATTGAAGATAAGGAAGTGGAGTCTCCCTTGAATTCTGCAGCTTCTAGTATTCTTGCCGAGCAAATCAGACAGGTTCTACATACCTTACCAGCCAGAGAGCAAAAGGTAATACGAATGAGATTTGGTTTGGATGATGGCTATGCTCAAACCCTGGAAGAAGTGGGATACCAATTCAAAGTAACCCGGGAGAGAATACGTCAAATTGAAGCCAAGGCTTTGAGAAGACTCCGTCACCCCAGTAGATCTAAGAAATTGAAAGACTATATAGTTGAGTAAATAAATTAATGCAAAGAGAGGATTCTCCCTTTAAATAGATGAATCCTCTCTTTGAATTTCATGTCAAATAGATACAAAATCCATCGATAACTATTAAAAGTATCAGTTTTTATTATAATTCTACTAACTTGAAATAATAGAGTTCCATTCATTTAAGTCTTGTGACAGAGAGTAATTTAGTAATCTACCACTCTTAAAATTTATTGCGAATTACTCTCATCTTAATCTTAGTGGTAATAAAGAAATTTCAAATGGAATTACAACGATGATAAAAAAAATAATTTTGACCTTTTCCTTTTTTTTACTAGTATTTTCTACTAATTTCTGTGGAAAAAAACAGTCAGTAGAAAAGCACGCATACAGCGTACCCGAAGTTGAAATGCCCGCAGATAATATCTCCAATCCAGATAGAATTGAACTTGGGAAAGTTCTCTATTTTGATCCCAGACTATCCGGTTCAAATTGGATAAGCTGTGCAACATGTCACAATCCAGCCATGGGTTGGGGGGATGGCCTACCCACAGCACTCGGCCATAATTTCCAGGTTTTAGGAAGACATTCTCCTTCTGTTATAAACTCAGCTTTCTATGGATTACAATTTTGGGATGGAAGAGCCGCTACTCTAGAAGAGCAAGCAGGTGGACCAATAGTATCACCCGGTGAAATGAATCAGGATATGGATGAATTGGTCAAAGAGCTTTCCGCTCTCAAGGGTTATGTTGATTTATTTAACAAAGCATATCCAGGAGAAGGTATTACAAAAAATACTATTACTAAGGCAATTGCAAGTTTTGAAAGGACAGCTATTTCCAAAGACTCCCCTTTTGATAAGTATATGGAAGGGGATAAAACTGCTATATCTGAATCTGCACAGAGAGGATTTGATGTATTTGTGGGGAAAGCGCAATGTGCTGTATGTCACTCAGGATTTAATTTTTCAGACAATGGATTTCACAATATTGGTGTCAAGAATCTTACTGAGAAAGAAGATATTGGTAGATTCACAATCGTTCCCATAAATTCAATGAAAGGTGCTTTTAAAACACCAACTTTAAGAGATATTGCTCTTTCTGCTCCCTATATGCATAATGGAATGTATAAGACTTTAGAAGAAGTGATTGATCATTATGACAGAAAAGGCGATGATCAAAGTAATCTAAGTCCAAATATGCAGGGTACTGAGCCTCTCAACTTAAGTTCAGAAGAAAAGAAGGATTTAGTTGAATTTTTGAAAAGTCTCACAGGAAAACCGGTACTTGTGACACTACCAACATTGCCAAATTAATATTTCAAATGAGGAAAAATATGAATAAGAAAAATATAGTAATAATGTTTATTAGTTTTATCGTACTCGGAAGTTTAAGTGCCAAAGAACTCACAATAGATCAAAAAGATAAAGTATTTTCAATAACAGCTGTTACTGTAAAGGTAGGAGATGTTATAAATTTTAGGAATAGTGATCCTTTTTTTCATAATATCTATTCACTTTCGTCCATAAAAATTTTTGATTTAGGTTCTTATAAGCAAGGCGAGTCTAAATCAGTTACTTTTGATAAGCCCGGCACTGTCGAAGTTAACTGTGCTATACATCCAGCGATGAAGCTCAAAGTTACAGTGGAAAAATAAAAATGAAACATGCTATAGTATTACTTTATATTTTAATAGTATTAGTTTTAACGAATATTGCTACGACATTTTTATCTATTAAAAAAGATCCAGTCAGTATGCAGGATCGACAAACTTTAATTAGGGGTGGTATAGTATTCAATACATATTGTGTACTCTGCCATGGAGAAAATGCAGATGGAAAGGGAAGATTATCTGAAGGAAAAGTTCCACCACCCGCAAATCTAACAGCATCTCTTCTTACAGATCAAATGAAAGAAGATATAATTAGGAAGGGAGGATCAGCAGTAGGTCGTTCTCCTTTTATGCCACCTTGGGGAGAAGAGCTAAGTAATGAGCAAATTAGAGATTTAATTTATTATTTAAATGTTATCAAAGTTAAATAATAAATTTCAAAATTTATCAATAAAAATGAGGCTCATCTCAGGAGCTTCATTCTTTACTTTTATATTTTTATTCACATCTCTTGTATCGTTGGTGAGCCTTTCTACATCCAATAGTGCATTAAATGATATAGTTTACATTTCAAATGTAAAAACTTCATTATTAAGTCAAATTAAAGATATAGCTTTTAACATTGATTTAGATTATAGTACTATTATATCTACTACAGATCAATTTTTAATCGATGAAAAATTAGAATCCATTAAGGCTAATAATGATCTTATTAAAATAAAATTTCAAGAATACAATCAATTTACCAGTAACGAAGAAACTCAGAAACTTTATGAAGAAATCAATGGTAATATCGAAACTTTGCTTTCTGTCAATGAAGGGTTGGCAACTACTATAAAGAGTGGCAACCTAAATGGAGCTAGGATTCTATTTACTAGAGGAGTTCATCCAACTACCTTAGAACTTGTAAAAAAGATTAATGATTTATCTGAATTAGAAGAAAAAAAGAATAAAATTGATTCTTTTAAGGCAACTAGTTTAAACTCAAAAGCATTTTATATACTTATAATATTAGATTTATTATACCTGTTTTCACAAATATCATTGTCTTACAAATTAGTTCAATCAATAACTGTTCCTATAAATTATGCTATTGGCTTTGCTCAAAATATTGCTAATGGAAATTTAAAACAAAAAGTTGAAATAATAAGAGATGATGAGGCCGGGAAGTTATTAAAATATCTCATAGCAATGCAAGAATCTTTGAGAAATATTGTTTTAAATATCAGAACTTCTTCAGAAGAATCAAATAAGGTATCAAGCGATTTTTTAAAAGTATCCTCTCAGTTTTTAAGCACTGCTAGAGAACAAGTAAGTACTACAGAAGAAGTAAGTATTTTATCCCAAAAAGTAATAGAACAAAATAATTCATTGGCAATTTCATTAAGAAAAGCAAACGAAGATGTACAATTGATTAATGGCAATATGGAGTTAATGAAAGATTCATCTGGAAAGATTAATCAGCTAGTAAATGAATTTGTAATACAATCCAAAAAATCAACTGAAACAGCTAAATTGGGTGAAACTAAAATTAATCTATCTATGGATGCAATGGAATCAATTCGAGATAGTGCAGAAAAAATTCAATCAGTGGTTACAATTATCACAGAAATTTCAAACAAGACGAATTTATTAGCCTTGAATGCCTCAATAGAAGCGGCAAGAGCGGGAGAATCCGGAAGAGGTTTTGCAGTAGTTGCTGATGAAGTATCAAAGCTAGCAGTTAATACTGCACATAGTATAAAAGAAATTAAACAATTAGTTTACGCATCCCATGAAAATATTGCTAGGGGAGTAAAGGAAGTTGGAGATATTTCAAAATTACTAAATGAAATTATAAAAAGTATTACATCATTAAGCAACACTACATCCATTATTCTCAATGATTTAAATGAGCAATCACAAAATTCAGATAATGCCCACAAAAGTATTGTGGAACTTGTAAAATTCTTAGAAAAAATTGATCTAATAATTTCAGATCAAGTGACCGCAACGAAAAATGTTGGTGAAAAAATATTAAGATTAAAAAATACTTCCGATGTAATAAGTCTGGGATCGACTCAGATAGAAGGAAAAGCGGAAAGCCTATCTCAACAAGCAGAACTTATTAAAAAAAGTGCAGATAAGTTTGATATTTGAAGTTATTTTTTTCCGTAAGAGATTTCTAACATTCTATTTACTGATTTTTTCCCTCTTGAAATTATATCTTCAGATAAATTAATTTCATACTGCTCATAGAACAGAGCATCTCTCACTTTTTCAAGTGTAATTTTTTTCATATGTGGACATGTCTGACAGGTTGAGACAAAATGTTTTTTAGGAAAACTAGATCTTAAATTGTCACCCATTGAACATTCTGTAATGAGCATAATATTTTCTGCAGAACTTTTTTCAATAAAACCTGCCATTTCAGAAGTAGATCCCGAAAAGTCTGAAGCAGATACGACATCACTATTGCATTCTGGATGGGATATGACCACAAGTTCTTCAAATTGTTTTCGTGCCTGATCTATATCTGACTTTTGATAAATTTCATGTACCATGCATCTGCCCGGGTGAGTAATCAATTTTTTAGTAGTATGTTTTTGCACATTACTCGCTAGATATTCATCTGGCAGAAATATTACAGTATCACTCTCCACAGAGTTAACTATTTTCACTGCATTTGCGGAAGTGCAACAAATATCTGTTTCAGCCTTTACTTCAGCTGAACAATTTACATAAGTGATAACTGGAGCACCAGGATGCAGTTTTTTTAGATGTAGTACGTCTTTAGCTGTGATACTTTCAGCTAATGAGCAGCCTGCTTTTAAGTCTCCAATGAGTACTTTTTTATTTGGACTTAAAATCTTTGCTGTTTCAGCCATAAAGTGAACGCCATTAAATAAAATAATTTCAGCATTAGTTTCCGCCGCCATTTTACTCAAATAGAGAGAATCTCCCATTATATCTGATACGCCATGAAATACATCAGGAGTCATATAATTATGACCTAGTATTACAGCATTTTTTTCTTTCTTGAGTCTGTTGATTTCCTCAATCAAAGGTATTTTTTTCTCTATTTCATCGGGTAAGTATGTAGCCCCGAGTATTTCACTTAATCTATCTCTATTCATATCAATACCCATATCCAGAAAATGTTATTCCTTGTAAAACGCCCTCAGTACTAGTGCCCCCATTGCATTTATCCATGCAATTGCCCCATTCTTTAGATACCGTTGTTGAAAAAGCTCTTTGTGAAGCATGGTATTCGCTGGTGTCAAAATACTTAGAGCTTCCACAATTTGAGTCTTTGCTATTAAAAATTAAGTTACATCTACTCCAACAGGCAAAAAAACCCTCTAGGGCATCATTTGTCCTACTTGCCTTAGGATTTATAAAGGAAATTAGTCTTGTTTTTTCAGAATTAGAGCAGGTTGTAGTAACTAGATCTGGATTTAAAATACAGATAGATTCTGAGGAAGAAAATTCTTCACAATTACTTGCATTATTAGCAGAATTTGCTACCAATAATAATGCTGAATCTGTAGTTCCAGTTGAATCCTCTTTTAGTAAGTTACAAGATAATCCGAAAAATAGTACAAAGGTATGAAAAAAAATAAGAATAGTCTTTCGCAAGATCCGGTTCCTTCAGTAACTCCAGAATCAGATTCTCTTCAAAATCAAAATATGTCAATACCAAACAAGAATAGGCAGGGTCTTTATCTCTTTATTTTCATTCTTGTTTTAGTAATTGGAATAGGTTCTTTATATTATTACTTTAATTTTTACAAAAAGAATGATTACGCAGTGTATGATCCCTCAGCTTCAGTCATTGAAAAGCTAAATTATAATACTGGTTATCTTGAAGAAGAAAAATTACTCAATATCAAAGGTCTTTCTACCATTGAATATCTCCGAACTAGATTATTGTACCATCAATATGAAACGAAAGGGGATCCAACTAAAAATCTCACTGAAGAGTTAGAACGAGAATTTAACGGAGAAAAAGCCAAGGTTTTAATTGATATTCTAAACAATTACCAAAAATACGAGAGAGGAAAATCAGAAATAAATGATGATACTACTCTTTCAGAGTTTAAAAAATCCTTAAAACACAGAGAACTCAGAGTGAGTATCTTTGGAGAAGAATTGGAATCAGTTTTATTTCCAGAAAAAAAAGAGGATCTTGTAAATAAGTTTTACTTATACTCCAAGCAATACTTAAAAAACCATTATGAAGATGATCCCATTTCAAAAAGAGACCATCTCTTAAAGGCAAAAAAAGAAATTTATGGGGAATTGTATGAAGATCTAATTCTTTTCGAGCCCATTCCTAGTAAGTTAGAGTTGGAATTAGGCATACAAGAAAGAGAAATGAGCATTCTCACTGAAAAAGAGAGAAAAATGAAAATTGAAAGCATTCGCGAAAAAATTAGAAAAGGGGAATTATAAAGGGGGGAGTTCTCCTTTTATTGCCAATGAAAGATATTCCATTCCAGTAGGGGAGGGAGTATATCTAGGAACCATGTGAAAGTGAAGGTGGGGTACCATTTCTGCAATTGAAACTGTGTATATTTTTAGGGGTGAATAATTTTGGTAAATTAATCCTGTTAATGAATGAATGATTTTGCCATATTCCTTCCAGGCTTCTTCATTTACCTCAATATAGGAAGTTGAATGCCCACTAGCTTCAATATAATAGTATCCAGGGCAATTTTTTTCCAATTCTGCGGGTCTGACAATCCAGTTTTCAAATTGGAGTCCTGGAATTGGTTCGAACGTAGAATGAATTTTACAAATTTTACAGTCAATCATAAATAGATCCTCATATTTTATGATTTATTACCGAAGTTCAAAATAAAACCCAAATTTTTGAAATTGGGTTGATTTTAGTTTAACTCTAAGAGGGCATATTGTTATGAATAGAATTCCGGTAAAGTCAATCTTTCAACGTGTCCTCGGAAGGGCTGAAAAGGTAGATACTCTATATCATACTATACCGGAAGATCTCCGGGAACGAAGAGAGAATAGAGACTCTTGGCACCAATGGAATACAGTTTGGAAAAAAGCGTGGCTGGAATCTGATCTAGAAGGTGAAGAAAAGATTGAACTACGAGAAAAAACATCTGTAAGACGTAGAATGAAATAAAGTTATCCCTTTTTCTTTTTCCATGCAATATCCATATAAAATAACTTAAGATTATTTTTACTTTGTCGAATAAGTTATTGGATTAGGAGAAAAGGTAATGAATCTTCAAGCTATTTCTTCACATGCAAGCAATTTACCACTGCAGATGTCGCTAAAGGTTCAGGGACTGAATCTAAGTAAAGCGGATGCAGAAGTTTTAACTTATTCAGTAAGAGAACCTGTAATCTCACCTGAAAAAATTACCGAGTTACTTTCACTCATGATGAGTACTCCCGATGTAATCAGGAATAAAACAGGAAATTTAATAAATATTAGAGCATAATGTTTTGTATCTAGCAATAATAATTCAAGATTTTTACTTAAATGCTCTATGGCTATTGGTGATACTTTCTGCTAGTGGTCTATTATGGGTATTTTATAATCAATTTTTTAAACCCTACTTGGAACTCAAAGAAAAAGAAATGCTTCCTCCACCCCAGCCGGGTTCGTCCTTTGAGTATATTGTGAGTGAGTCCGAAAGAACTTCCTCTTTTGTGATCGGAAGGGCAATTGGAAACATTGCAACAAGGTGTGCTGCCATATCTGATGAACATCTAGTATTTACTTTTAAAAAAGATGATGTTCACGAAGAGTATGATATAACTATTAAAAGAAGCGCCCCTGTACTAATTAAACCTCCCCGTACCCCAACTTATTCCGTAATGGATTCTACTGAAAAATTAGAAAGCCATGAAGTAATTGGAAAAACAGCTGATTTCCGTATCTCAAATCAAATTAATAAAGAAAGAATGATTAATTTTATAGAAATTTCTTTATCTTCTAAGTTTATCATAAATAAAAATGGAAAAGAAAGATTACAATTTATTTTTACAATCACCAAAATCCAACCTGGTCTGGCAGGATCACCTGATAAGACAGGGCATTATCCGTGGGGCAAGGCACAATCTTCTGAAGAAGAAGATTAGTAAGTAATTATTTCTATCAATAAATCATTTATTATTTTAATGAATTCTGGATTTGATTTTATTGGATATTTGTCATACCTATTCCATTAATGTATTATTGATCGAAATACTTTTTTGATTAGCTTGTAAAATGTTTCTCTCAATACTTTCCTGAAGAAGAGTTTTAATATCAAGGTATGCATGATTTACTTTAAGTCAAGGGATGTTATGGAAACTAGTTTTTCTTTAAGTTCATTTGCTTTCTCGGCTCTTTCTTTTTTATATTAAACTTGCCTAACAAGATTTTGATTTCCATCTTCATTAAAATCCCAATTTCTTAAATCCAATATACCATTCTTTACCTTCGGGAAATGTTTTTTATGGGATTCGGAGCAATAAGCATTTAGCGTAAAAATTAGCAGTATTACAATTTTAAAAATCATTTGTTTCTATTATGTTACAAATTATAATTGTACGGAAATTTATACAATTAAATTCTATGAACATAATTAACTTTATTAAATATGGAAAAAAGAGTAATTCAATAAAAAAAATTGAGGTGTTTTGTTTGAATGTAGAAGCAATAAAAGATATAAATAAATTGGAAAATCAGAATTTTGATAATCGTAAAACCGATTACACGATCAAACAATTAAGGGATTCAATACCTAGCCACTTTTTTGAAAGTTCATTATCAAAATCCCTTCTTTATTTTCTCATAGATATAACAATTTTAAGTTCCCTTTTTAGTTTAGCTTTTTGGTTGGACTCAATATATTTTTATCCATTTTATTGGGTATTACAAGGGACATTTATGTGGTCTTTATTTGTTGTAGGTCATGATTGTGGACATGGATCATTTTCTAAATACAAATGGGTAAATTCATTAATCGGTCATATTTCGCACTCACCATTACTTGTGCCTTATCATGGATGGAGAATTAGTCATAGAACACACCATAATAATACAGGTAATATGGATAAGGATGAATCTTGGTATCCAATTTCAAAGTCTGATTATGATAAAATGGATTCACTTTCTAAGTTTGTTAGATTTAAAATTATATTATTTGTCTTTCCTTTATATTTATTTGTTAGATCACCACTTCGTGATGGTTCGCATTTTTTGCCTTCAAGTGAATTATTTTCCAAATCAGAAAAATGGGATATAATTGTAAGTACATTTTGGTGGAGCAGTATGGTTTTAACATTAGGAATTTTTGGATATACTTTTGGGATTACAGCACTTATTAATCTTTATGTAGTACCATACATTGTATTTGTTATGTGGCTATCAATGGTAACATATTTACACCACACAGATATCGATGTCCCCTGGTACAGAGATAGTTCATGGTCTTTTGTAAAAGGAGCACTTTCGACAGTAGATCGGAAATATGGATTTATAGAACCAATTCATCATAATATTGGAACTCATGTAATACATCATATATTTTCAAAAATTCCTCATTATAATTTATTGGAAGCAAATAAGTATTTAAAAAAAGCAATAGAGGAAGATATGTATATTTCAAAACAACCTATCTTAAAAGCACTATATGAATCTTATGTGAATTGTACTTACATTGGTGATGAGGGAGAGAAAGTTTACTACTCAAAAAAATCGTAGTACGAAAATAAGATTGTTGGATGAATTCTTCCAACAATCTTTAGTATATCTAAGCATACTTAGTTTCAGTATATAAATTTTTAGCTATCTCATCCGGAAAGGAAAAAGCTACAATTCTTTTGATTACATTTGTAAACTGAGAAAAGAAACTTCCAGTATTATAATTTTGTTCATATTTTTGAGCGATTTCCTTCACTTTCTCACCTACTTCTGCATAACGATTAGCAGGGATATCGGGAAACAAATGATGTTCAATTTGATGGCTCAAGTTTCCGGATAAAAAATCAAAGGCTTTTCCACCCTCTAAATTACTAGAACCATGGAGTTGTCGGAGATACCACTGTCCCTTTGTCTCATTGTCCAAAGTGGAAAGAGGGTAGGTGACTGAATCTTCAGTAAAATGCCCACAGAATATGATGGAATAGGTCCATAAGTTTCTGATTATATTTGCAGTGAAGTTTCCTAGTAAAATTCGCGGTGCCTGCAGTCCTCCTAAGAGTGGAAATAATACATAATCTTTTCCTATTTGCTTGGCAATTTTTAAGAATAAACG
>CANGZW010000050.1 GCA_947458405.1 Leptospiraceae bacterium | reverse complement strand
ACCATGCTCGGAGATGGACGGGCTATTCTTTTGGGAGAGATACCCCTTTCAGAAAAAGAAAGAAGAGATGTTCAATTGAAAGGCTCGGGTAGGACACCATTTTCTAGGGGAGGAGATGGTAGGGCTACTTTAAGTGCAATGCTCCGGGAATACATCATTAGTGAGGCTATGTATCACTTAGGGATTCCCACAACCCGAAGTCTTGCCGTTGTGGAGACAGGTGAGTTTGTATACAGAGAGACCAAAAATACGGGTGCAGTTCTCACTAGAGTAGCTAAAAGTCATATTCGTGTGGGAAGTTTTGAATATGCATATCAATACATAGATACAACAGCTCTGAAAAATCTAACGGATTACACAATCAAACGTCATTATCCCGAATGTCTCACTAAAGAAAATCCTGTCTTAGAATTTTTTAAATCCGTAGTGTATAAACAATTGGATTTAATTATAAACTGGTTAAGGGTTGGCTTTATTCACGGAGTTATGAATACAGATAATATGAGTATTTCAGGAGAAACCATTGATTACGGTCCCTGTGCATTCATGAATGTCTATAAACCTCAAACCGTGTTTAGCTCTATTGACATGGGAGGACGTTATGCATTTGGAAATCAGCCAGCGATTGCTCATTGGAATCTTGCTTCCCTTGCTAACTCTCTTTTGCCTTTGATTGATACTGATATGAATACAGCTATCCAATTAGTAAGACAAACCTTGGATGAATACTCCGAAAACTTTCAAACGAAATACTGGGAGATGATTGGTAAAAAAATGGGATTTCCGAATGTGGGAGAAAAAGAGATTTCTCTAGGAAAAGATCTCTTAGAGTGGATGGAGAAAAATTTAGCAGACTACACAAATACATTTTTAGTATTGGAAGAAAAAGACACCTCAAGCACTGGGATTTTCTCAGACCAAATATTTATAGAATTAAAAACTAGAATGATTGAATTAAAAAAACAAACAGGAATTGATGAAAACGTATCACTTTCTTTAATGAATGAGAATAATCCATATGTGATACCAAGAAATCATAAAGTAGAGAAGGCTCTCGAAAAGGCTAGATCAGGAGATTATTCAGCATTTTATGAATTGATAGAAGTCTTAAAAAACCCATACCTACGTAGAGAAGATCTCGATTTATATACCGAGATTCCTCCTGGGGGAGATGTGGGGTATAAAACATTTTGCGGGACCTAAACTACTTTAATCATACAACTAACGTCATTAGAATTAAAATAATATTCTATGCAATATCCGTTCGGATCAATATTTTTTAAAGATGTCAGTTGTTTGAATGCTGTGTCGATTTGTGAAAGATTATTTCTAAAATCTTTGATTAAGATTGATATATAATTTCCTTTTTGAATGATAAATGGCTCAACTAGTTTTAAATCAATTTCTTCATTATAAAATACTTCAGATCCCACTTTATAAATTATTATACCATTCTCGGGACGAGAAATTCCAAAATATTTTCGAGGAGGATTAGGAGAAAATATTTTATAAAGTCAGTGATGTACTTCACCTATATCTTCAGGAAAAGATTTGGCTGTGAGTGTATATATTTTTAAATCTTCTTCAAATATATATTTTTCCATATTAAATCTCCTAGTAAAATAAAGTTTTTTCTACTTATGAATTTTTAAAAGAAAAATTATATCCAATATAGAGATTTATTTTAAAGTGTTACAGTTAATATTGAAAAATATCTTAAAAGATATAGTAATTATTTTTAATAGAGTCAGAATAAAATTATCAGCCACTAATTTTCTTATATTCAAATTGTATTTCAATTAATCTTTCTAAAAAATCTTCCCATCTTTCCTGTATTTCACGAGGAGGAAAATTTGAATAAGTTAAACCTACAAATTCATGCCAACCATGGTCTAATTGTGGGTCAAAATCTTCAAAGAATAATTCGGGGAGGCAGAGGTCAACTGCACTAAACCATCTTCCATCTATGAGAAGTTGACGGATGAATTCATTTTCTTTTTCTATATCTAATTCAATTCCGGAGGGAAAGTGAACGGTATTTACTTTCTCATTACCTAAGGTATCTTTGTATGAATATTGAAAATTTACTGTCATTTTGTCCTATTTCTTTCTATTTCTAACTTCGGTTCTATTTTAAAAGGGGAGGGGGACAAAATATTGAAATTTCTAAAAAAATAAATTTGAATTTGTTTAAAATAGTTTAAAAATAGACTAATGATTTTAATTGATTACCTCTAATATTGAGAAATTACTTAGACTTTATCGAAAGATAAGTGAAAATGAACCTAATTTAAAAATTTTATCGGTCAATTGTTTAAAATGGAGAATTTATGAAAAAAATTATTGCAGGAATTGGATTGGCAATTGTCATTCCAATTTTACTTCTGATTATTGCATTAGCATCCCTTAACAAAATAATAACAGAAGAATTCATAGTATCACAGTTGGAAAGAAATATGAATCTAAGAGCTGAAGTCAAAAAAATAAATATATCTATTTTTAGCGCTATTTCAGGAATCACTGTGGAAGGGCTTAAGTTATCAAAAAGAGATAGTAATGCTGATAATGCTATTCCTTTGAATGAGAGAAAACTAATAGAAAAAGCATTAATTTCTATGGATAGTTTTGATTTTCAATTAAATTTTTTAGCTATAGTTAAAGGTGAGATACAACTTAAAAAACTTATTCTCAAAAATCCAATGATTAATATGATAATGTATGACAATGGTGGAAATAATCTTTCTTCTCTTTTTCTTCCCCCTAAAATAGTAGAAGGTAAATCCATTGAGAAAGTAGAAAACAAGGAAGAAATAGTACAAAAAAAATCTGAAGATGAAGATGATAGACCTCTTTCAGTAAAAGATTTACCACTATCTGCAAATTTAAAAGAAATTGGAATTCAATCGGGAATTATAAATTTAGAGGTTCAAAAAACTAGGCAAAGATTAAACATTGATTCTCTCAATTTAGTCATTAATTCAATAGATATAGTTCCAGACGACTTAAAAAATCATAATTCAATAAAAGCAGATTTTAACTTTATTTTAAAGATAGTATCCATTGAATCAAAAGATGAAAAAGCAAAACTTATATTCAAATCCAATGCTATTGTATCACCATTTATTCCTGAAACTGGATTGATAAATCCTGTAATAAATTACAAATTAACAATCATTAAGGATTCATATTTAGAAGGTATGGCTATTTTTGAAGGTATTACGAACTCAATTCCCCTCCTAAAAAATGCAGGGATTGAACCAAAAGGACTAACAGAAAAGGCTATTCTTCAAAATGATGTAGAAACAGAAGTACAATATTCCAATGGAAAAATTAAGATTTTAAAAGATTCCGAATTTAAAACAAAAAACTTTGATCTTGAAATAAAAAAAGATAGCTCAATCACAATTTCAACTAACCAACATGAGTTCTTATCTGCATTAACACTTTCTAAGTCAGAATCGGATAAATCACTTGAAAATCTGAAAAAATTTAAACTCAATAAACCGGAATCTTCTGAAATAATTGATGCAATATTATCTAAAATTTTAAAGGAAGATAGATTATATTTACCTTTTAAATCAACCGGAAATATAAGTAATCCAGATATAGTAGTGAATTTAGAGATTCCTTCAATAATGGATTCAATTAAAGGTGTAATACTAAATAAAGTTGGGGATGAATTACAAAAACAGTTAAATAAGAATTTACCCGGAGCAGGAGATATAATTAAAAAATTATTTTGATACTAGATTATTCGCTCTTTAACATGAATTCTTTATTAGTAATCATATAAAATTATAAAAAAAATTGTATCTTTCCATAAACAATTAAGAGTACAATGTAAATTTTGAAAGGGAAAAAAAATGATAAAATTTAAAAATTTAAAATATCTACTAATAATGATATTAATAGTTAATCAATGTACAAAAAAAGATGCAGATCCAATAAATCAAAAAACTTTTGAAGTAAATAAGTCCGAAATGGAATGGAAAAAGATTCTTTCACCCGAAGAATTTGATGTATTACGTAATCATGGAACTGAAAGGCCATTCACGGGATCATTAAATAATAATAAAGAAAAAGGGGTCTATACTTGCTCAGCTTGTGGTAATCCACTTTTTTCTTCAGATACTAAATTTGAATCAGGCACAGGCTGGCCAAGTTTTTATAAGCCGGTGGATGAAAATAAAGTAGGGGAAACAATCGATAAGTCATGGGGTATGACAAGAGTAGAGGTTCATTGTAACCGTTGTGGGGGCCATTTAGGTCATGTTTTTGAGGATGGACCGAAACCAACTGGACTTAGATATTGTATCAACTCTGTATCCTTGAAATTTAAAAAATCTGTTAAATAATAAATATTCATAGATTATCATTATTATCCCATAGGCAAAATATTTATATGATCAACATGCTTATTGAGGTGAAATCTGAGGCAATATGTTTATAATATAAACATTATACCAAATTTCAATTTTCAGCTCGAATTTGTGATTAAATATCAAGCTTTAATATACCTGAGGTATTGTAAAACTCATAGTATACTATCTTTTTCACTTTTAAGAATAAAAAAAATAATTTTAAGTAGTAAGTATAATTTTTGCATATAAATAATTAACTCATCAAGTTGGAGATATTATGTCCATAAAAGTAGCTTTGCACCATAGAACTGAATATAAGTATGAAAAACCAATCTCCTTATTTCCACACATAGTTAGACTTCGCCCTGCTGTTCACACACGAACTCCTATTTTATCTTATTCTTTAAAAGTTGAACCCAAGTCTCATTTCATAAATTGGCAACAGGATCCATTTGGAAATTATCAAGCAAGATATGTATTCAATGAAAAGTCAGATAGACTCATTATAAATGTAGATCTAGTAGCTGAAATGACTGTCATAAATCCCTTTGACTTTTTCTTAGAGACTTATGCAGAAAATTCTCCCTTTATATATGATGATTCCCTTAAAGAAGAATTATTACCTTATCTTCAGATAAAAGATAGTTCACCTGAAATACAAAAATACGTATCACGTATTTCATTGAATAAAAGAAGAACAGTTGACTTTCTCGTAGAAATTAATCAAATGATATATAATGACATATCATATATTATTCGATTAGAAGCGGGTGTTCAATCTCCTCGTGATACATTAAAATTAGGTAGAGGATCATGTAGGGACAGTGCATGGTTATTGGTTCAAGTGCTACGTCATTTGGGAATTGCATCTCGTTTTGCATCGGGTTACTTGATTCAATTAGTTCCAGATCAGAAGCCGATCGAAGGACCGGAAGGACCTAAGGTCGATTTTACAGATTTACATGCTTGGACAGAAATATTTTTGCCGGGAGCAGGTTGGGTAGGCTTAGATCCTACTTCAGGACTATTTGCAGGAGAAGGCCATATCCCTCTTGCATGTACACCAGATCCTTCAAATGCCGCTCCAGTTACAGGTTCAACAGAAAAGGCTAAGGTTGAATTTGATTTTGAAATGAAAGTAGTACGTGTTGATGAAAAACCTCGTACTACAAAACCTTATTCAGAAGAGCAATGGCAAAAGATTTATTCATTAGGACTCAGTGTTGATAAAAAGTTAAAAGAACAAGATGTTCGACTTACGATGGGGGGAGAGCCAACATTTGTAGCAGTAGATAATATGGATGGTGAAGAGTGGAATATTTCTGCTTTAGGTCCAACGAAGAAAAAATATGCACACAATTTATTATCTAATTTGAAAGATAAATTTACAAATGGAGGGTTTCTCCATTATGGACAGGGCAAATGGTACCCTGGAGAATCTTTACCGAGATGGGCTATTTCATGTTACTGGAGAAAAGACGGAGTTCCGATTTGGAAAAATTATAATCTCTTTAGCGATGAATATTCTACCAAAGAATATGGTGAGAAACATGCATATATTTTAATAAAAAAAATAGCGTCTTACTTAGGTATTACAGAAAAACATTTATTACCAGGATATGAAGATGTGTACTATTATCTTTGGAAGGAAGGAAACTTACCAATAAATGATGATCCATTTAAGACTAAATTAGATAGTTCAGAAGAGAGAAAAAATTTAAGAAAAGTTTTTGAAAAAGGACTCGATAAAGTTGTGGGATTTGGAGTACCACTGAGATTTGATTCAATTTTTAAGAGATGGGAAACAGGACCTAGACACTTTAAAAGAGAAAGAATGTACCTCATTCCGGGAGACTCTCCTATGGGTTATCGATTACCATTAATGTCTCTTCCGATTTCAAGCACATATACATATATTGAAGAGCCATCTACTTTTGAATCGAGACCGGCATTACCTGATTATTACACTTATGTATCAGAAAGATATAAGAGATATACTCAAAACACTCCGAAATATAAGAGTTTTCATGAATCAGAATGGACTGCTATTCAAAAGAAAGGTTATCCAAGTGAAGATGGTGGGGATATTGGATACATAGATGATATAGTTCGTACTACGCTATGTGTGGAAGCTAGAGATGGAAATTTATTTATATTTATTCCACCTCTAGTTCGATTAGAAGAATGCTTGGATTTAATTTCTTCAATTGAGTTATCAGCTGAAGAGTTAGGGTATCAAGTTATTATAGAGGGCTATTCATTACCACATGATCAAAGAATAGAAAAGTT
The DNA here is from genome assembly GCA_947458405.1 of Leptospiraceae bacterium. Classification (GTDB taxonomy): domain Bacteria; phylum Spirochaetota; class Leptospiria; order Leptospirales; family Leptospiraceae; genus JACKPB01. Next base: position 18,930 of record CANGZW010000050.1, on the reverse strand, counting down.
TTCAATAACTCCTGATCCGGGTGTGGTAGAAGTGAATATTCATCCTGTAAATTCATGGGAAAAACTAGTTGAAAATACTGAAATTTTATATCAACAAGCGAGAGTTGCCCGTTTATCAGCTGAAAAATTTATGTTAGATGGTCGTCATACAGGAACTGGAGGTGGTAATCATATTACATTGGGGGGACCAAATCCTTCTGACTCACCACTACTTCGAAGACCCGATCTTTTGAGAAGTTTTTTATCGTATTGGCAAAATCATCCCGGCCTGTCTTATTTATTCTCTGGAATATTTGTGGGACCGACAAGTCAAGCTCCCAGAATAGATGAGGCAAGACATGAGAATCTAAATGAATTAGAAATTGCTTTTCATCAATTAGATAGTATGAAAGAAAAACCAAAATGGATTGTTGATAGATTATTTAGAAATTTATTAACTGATTTGACAGGTAATACACATCGAGCTGAGTTTTGCATAGATAAGTTATATTCACCTGATAGTTCTAGTGGTAGATTGGGTCTTTTGGAGTTAAGAGCTTTTGAAATGCCTCCCCATGAAAGAATGAGTATTGCACAAATGCTTCTCATAAGATCAATTATTTCCTATTTTTGGGAGAAGCCTTACAAAAAAAAGTTAGTTCGCTTTGGAACTGAACTACATGATAAATATATGTTACCACATTTTATCTGGCAGGATTTTACTGATGTTATTGATGATTTAAATAATTTTGGATTTGATTTTGATAAAGATTGGTATGAGGTATTTTATAATTTCAGATTTCCTCTAGCAGGGGAAGTAAACATCAATGGTTTTACATTAGAATTACGAAATGCTGTGGAACCATGGCTAGTGTTAGGGGAAGAGGGAACAATCTCTGGAACATCCCGTTATGTTGATTCATCATTGGAGCGCTTGCAGGTCAAAATATTTGGAATTAATTTAGAACGATATATATTAACTTGTAACCAAAGAGTTGTACCTTTAAAAAGTACGGGTATCAATAATGAATATGTGGCGGGAATTAGATTTAAAGCCTGGCAGCCTCCATCATCCTTGCATCCAACTATTCCATCTCATTCACCTTTGGTATTTGATATAATTGATACTTGGAAAAATAGATCTATCGGAGGATGTACATACCATGTATCTCATCCGGGAGGAAGAAATTACACAACATTTCCAGTCAATGCAAATGAAGCTGAATCCAGACGCATATCAAGATTTTTTAAAATTGGTCATACACCAGGGAATATAGACTATAAAGGATTGGTAAATATTAATCCAGAGTTTCCGTACACTCTAGACCTGAGGAAGAATTAAAATAAGAATAAAATTGAACTATACGTATTAGTATATTTCAATTTTATTCTAGTGTGATTTTTAATGGTGATGATGACCTCCCTCACCATGTACATGTCCATGTTCTAATTCTTCGTCGGAAGCATTTCGAATACTAGTTACTTTTACATCAAAGTTTAATACGAGACCAGCAAGAGGGTGATTTCCATCTACGACAATTTTATCATTGTGTACTTCAATCACTGTTACATAACCATCACTTTCTTCACTACTAAATTGCATTCCGGGAGTAATATCAACTCCAGGTTCAAAATAAGTGCGGGGTATAGATTGAACTAAATCATCTTTATATTCTCCATAAGCACTTTCAGGCTCAATTTTTACAGCAAAAGCATCACCTGTAATTTTACCTTCTAATGCATTTTCTAATCCAGGAATAATATGTCCGAGTCCATGAATAAAAGTTAGGGGTTCTCTTCCATCTGAGGAATCGAGTATTTTTCCATCCTCAAGGGTTAGAGTGTAATCTATAGAAACTACTTTATTTTTCTCAATAATCATAATCATACAAAAAGAGATTAATAGTTATAATAACAAGAAATTTTCCTACTTTTTCCTATAAACAATAGCAAAAAATGTCAAATCACTCTTATATTCTGAGTGTATATTTATTTCTGATTTTTCAAATAAACTATGGTTATCATTAAAGTATTTTTTTAAAGTAGGATGTATTAAATCCTCATTATAAAAGACATAAACATCCTGAGATATTAATTCATCCTTAGAAAAATCTTCAGGTAGTGGCAGTTCTCCCGGAATAAATTCTCTGATTTCTAGGTTATTATTCTTTTGAATTAGGTAAAAATATGGATCGGGAATAGCCTGCAAATATACTTTTTTCTTATCTTGGCATTTATTATAAATTTCAATAAAATATTTTTCTTGAAGGTATGCTGTATCATTAATGTAAAAATTATTAATTAAAAGTATAAATAAGATTATAATATTATAAATGATTGTTAATAAAGGAATAAACTTTAGATAGATATTTCCATACTCAAAAACGATTGTATTTAAAATACAAATAAAAGGAATGAGATAAAAAACATACCACGATTCAGAAGACAAAAAAAGAAAAATAAGTATTACACCAGTAGAAAATACATTAATAAGAATTACTTTATTAATTTTACTTGAAAGTTTTTTATTTAAAAGATAAATGATCCCGAGTGTTGATAATATTAAAATTAATAATTTATAGGTTGGGTATTTAAAGCCGGATAAAATTATTTTGATTTTTGTAATGATAGTAAATACAGAAAAAAGTAAGTCTTTTTTTCTTCCGAGTTGAGCACCAAATTGTAGGATAAATAAGTTAATATTTGGTACTACATAAGTAGCCCATCCCAGTAAAGGGAGTAGTCCCCCAATTCCCAAGAGCAGAATATAAATTATCCTGAAAGAATCTTTATAATATGAAAAAATCAAGGCGATTGGAATAAAGACTACTGCAAAAGGATGCGTAATAAATCCCATTCCTAGAAAAAATCCTGAGAGGAGATACTTTTTCCAGGCTGAAACCTCTGTTAAAAGTAAGTACAAACTAAATAAACAGAAAAAAAGGCAAAGACTCTCCATTCTAGCAGTGGAGCTAATTTTAAAATAGAGAATATCAGTAAAAAGTAGGCTTGCTAGAAAAAATAAGGAACTTTGCTTAAATCCAAACTTTTTTCCAATTCCCATAAGAGGCAAAATACATAGAAGCCCAGCAAGAAAAGATCCAATTCTCGCGGAAAGAATTGTTGGACCTAAAAGTTTTAGAAAAAAACTGGAGTATAAAAAGAAGGAGGGAGGCATCCATAAGGTAGAGTATTCCATCCCTTCAATTAGTCCGGAGAGGACTTTTGTAGCTAAACCCTCTCCATTAATTAAATTTTGTGCAGGAGAAAAAAATAAAACTTCATCAGGCCAAATCGACGGGAAAAAACTATTGGTGTTGTAAAAAAGTAAAATATTTAGGAGTAATAAGGAAAATACTCCAAAATAGGTCAATATTACTAAATTAGGGAATCTTTTGCTTCTTCTTCTGTTCCATAAACTTCAAATAAATCGAGAAGTTCGACTACATCAAACACCTTTTTCACTGGGGGTGTTATATTACAGAGTTTAAGTTTTCGTTTTTGACGACCTAATTCCCTTACCATTCCTACGAAAATACGAATTCCAGAGGAGGAGATGTATGATATTTGGGAAAGGTTAATAATCATGTCCCCTTCCCCTGATTGGACATCCTTTGATAGAAGGGACTCTACTTCATCGGACTGTGTAATGTCGAGTCTTCCAGATAGTCTAACGATTACATTTTTTCCAAGTCTCTCAACTTTAATTTCCAAATCAGGGCTCCTAACAGGGTATAATTGTTATATGGTTTTTTAAATTGTTGGCAATGCTATAATTTTGTCAACAATTTTAAGCAACATTCAAATGCATATTATGGATAGGGTGGGGATTTTCTTCTAAAATTGTGATTCCTTTTAGCATTTTTCTTGTACTGTTAATGCTAGAATGCCCTAAAAATACGCATATCTTTTTTTCATTCCAGCCTCTGAGGTATAGATGTATGGCTAAAGATTTTCTGATATTATTTACCCGGGAATCTAATCCTGTGAGCTTTTTGATTTTTTCTAACATTTTCTGAATAGTTCGGGAATGAACTTTTCCCCCCCGACCTTTAAAAATAAAATCTTCTATTTTTTTATTATGAACAACAGTATGAATATAAGGGTAAAATTGAGTTGGTATTACTATATTTTTCCTCTGAACTCTTTTATCATTTCGAATGCTTAGAGTCATATTTTCTAAATTTATATCTCTCACCTTAATATTGATAAGTTCTTTTACTGTTATACCAGTTGAGTAAATTAATCCTATCCATAAGAAATGAATATAATTAGTTTTTGCTGTTATCAGAATTTTATTTATCTCGTTTTCAGAAAGATATTTTGAGTTGTTGTTAGTGTGATCTATTTTAATCATATCTATTTTTCCTTTTTTTGGAATTCTGATTTTTACTATGGATAAAAATATTTCAACAAAAATATTTTATAATAATAAAAAAAAATTAACTTAGATTTTATTATAAAATAAAAAAATATAATCTATATAATTAGTACTTTAAAATATTAGAAAAATCTACTTTAGATTTAAGACATAATTATTTAATCAACTTAAGATTATTTGAAATAATTAAATCAAAAAAACTTAGAGCTATATTTCGAAGTTATTTTTTCCTGATCTAGTAAAATAAAAAAATCGGTTGTACCAAATTCTAAATCTAAAGCTGGTTCTCCACAAATCTTAGCACCTAATCTTAAATAGCCCTTAATTAATGGAGGAATCGAATTGGTTTCAAAGTCACATAAAATAAAGTTTTCATCTATTATTTTACATTTTTCTAATGGAGGAATATATATTTCTGAAATAGCATTTTTCTTTTTAAAATACTCATAAACATTTAAAGCATTTTCTTTATCTATAGAATGAATTGAACCACAGCCCATATAATATCGAATATTATAATAATTCATATAGTTTGCCAGACCTTTCCAAAGTAAAGTAATGACTGAGCCATCTCTATAATCAGGATGGACACAGGATCTTCCAACTTCTGCTAGTTCATATTCCAAGTTATAAATATTGAATAAATCAAATTCATTTTCTGAGTAGAAACCTATTGTTTTTTTTGCAATTTCTTTTCTCAGGATTCTATATGTTCCAACTACCATATTATTTTCAGAGGAATCGGTTACGACAAGATGATCACAGAAGAAATCATACTCATCTTTATCTTTCAAAGTTTCTCTTGAACTGGGCAATCCCTCTCCTAATTCTAAATTAAAAACATTATATCTAAGGGAGTAGGCTTTTTCTACCTCTAATTGATTTTCAGCTAAGTGAACATGTAAATCCGAAATATTTATCCTTTTTCTGGTAATAAGTTTTGTAGTCATATAAACCTTTTTGATTTTTATTATAAGAAGAAAAAATTTATTTCTTTTTATAAATTTATTATCAGTGGAGTCTATTACACAGTTATTACGATAAAGTTAATAATATAATAAGTTTAAATTGTAATACATTTTATGAATGATAGAATTAAGTAAAAGAATTGAAACTTAATTGTAATTATTTAAAGGAAAAATTTATTTTGAATTATAATTAATTATAATTGGTTTAAATTTTCCTACTACATTAACGTATACTTCTAATTTGAAAGGAACAATTGATTCTAAAGTTGAATCGATTGATTGAAATCTAACCCTTATGAATTCCTGCTCATGAATAGTTAAATTACATTTTGAAATAGGTTCGTTCCAATAAAATAAAAACCATTTTTGAGTTTGCCCTCTAAATTTATTTAGATGCTTCATTTGAAGACTGCTTGGAAAATCATAATTTATCCATTCGGGATGTTCAGCTACTAAGGTTGCATTCTTTATGCCAACTTCCTCATAGAGTTCTCTTCTGGCGGCAAATTCTAACTCTTCACCTTCATCTATTCCACCTTGTGGAAACTGCCATGCACCAGGAAATTGAATTCTCTCTCCGGTAAGTACATTGCCTTCAGCATTAAATACAACTATTCCAACATTTTTTCGATAAGGTTTCATATTATTTTCCTTTGAGAGATTTTATTGTAATTCGTTAAAATTTAATTAATATATCAAAATTATTGAAAACCTATCCAATGAAAATAAATTAATTATTTATGTCATAGGTTTAAATAATAAATATTTTATTTTAATCGTAAATATAAATTTATATATTTTTAGTTAATCTTAAAAGTAAAATTCCGGATAAAATATTACAATTTTATTGTTGTTAGTTTTCAATATAATTAAATAGTAGAGTAAGGTAATCTTTGAGATGAAAATCATCATTTCTAGACACGGTGACGCGGAGCCATTTTCCCATTCAGGCAGAGATGCTGATAGATCCTTGTCTCCTCAGGGTATAGGCGAAATAAAAAAAATGGCCATGTTCGTAAAAAGAGGAACCCTCAACGTTCAGCATATCTATCATAGCCCTTATTTGCGAACCAAGCAAACTGCCGAAATTTATGCAAATGAATTAGGTCTTTCAGAAGTGATTGAAACATGTGACGAACTGGCCCCTGGGAATGAATGTATGGATTTAATACATAGACTAAAATCCTATTCTAATTCAGACACATTCTTACTTGTTAGTCATAATCCAGGAGTATCACATTTTGCCGCTAGATTAATTCAGGATGATGCATTGGCAAGCTCATTGCTCTTTGGGACTGGTACTGCATTAGCATTAAACATTGCTCGAGAAAAATTTTGTAGGGCACAGATAATCTGGATGATCTCGCCTAATGATATCATATCTTAGATATTATATAAGATCTGTTTTATTAGAATAATTTTTTAATACATCTTCGATATCATGTATTTTTGTTTTAATTCTTTGAAATTGTATCGCAAATCCTAAATTTCCAATAACAAAAATGAATATAGATTCTTTACTTGAAAAAATAAGTAGAGAGACAAAGATTATATTTTCAATAATCCACAAAATTATATAATGTTTAAATGGATATCCGATATGAATTAGTTTTCTTAGAATGAAAGTATCTAGATAATTCAAATACCAAGAAGTATAAAAAACTAAAAAAATAAGAGATACAGGTGAAAAAATCCATACAAATACAGGTAGCTCGGGAGTCATAGAAAATATTCCTAAGGCAAGTAACATACATATAATTATTATTAAAGAAGAGAGAATACTAACCAATATAGAATGAAAACTTATTTCAAAAAATGAAATTATTGCCAATTTAATTAGTTCTTTTGATGAAAAATATTTTTTTTCATTTTTTACAAAATTTTCCCATTCGTTTTCTAGCTTAACTTCATTAGCAGTATTTGATGTATTAACATTAAAATTTTCTTCATATAAATTGTGAACAGGTGAGGATGAGATTTTTACTAATGATAGACATATATCTCTCGCTTCTAAAAGTTTAATGAATCTACCATGATATTCTTCCTTTTTTAAAGTTGAGAATGCCTTATCAGGATGATAAAGTGAGGCCTTATTTTTCCATGCTAAATTTATTTTAGATTTATCGAGTGTTGGAGTTAGCTCTAATAAAAAGAAAGCATCTTCAATTTGTTTAGGAGAATAATTGTTTTGATTCGACATAGGAACTAATGGGATACGTTTAATCTTGCTCGACTTAGAGATTTTTTTAGAGTTTTGCGAATTAATTTTGATGCATCATATAATCCCTGATACAACAGGATACTCTTTTTTGCGATAGATAGGGAATTATTTTTTTTCTCTTCAAGAGATAAATTGGATTCATATCCCTCTGTTATCATTAATATAACCCTTTGAACTCCTAATCCAATTATATCACTAAGACCTTTTTTTGAAGATATGATCTCATCAATTTTATCCATTTGTTTTAAAAGAGATTGGAATTCTGAGCTATTCTCTTTCTTCTTTTGAACAAGAGTATAGATATTTTTTGAAATATTTACTCCTTTCAATAGAGATTTTTCATAATTTTTTAAATCATCCAGTATTTTAATTGTTTCTGTAATAAATAAATTAATATTAAAATATATAATATTATTATTAATTATATTAATCATATATTCTTTTGCAATTCTAACTTTATCTGATGAAATATCGTTTTGATTAAAATAATTTTGGAGAGTGGATATAGGTATATTTTCTATTATTCCTCCTCCTGAAGTCATATTTATCCAATTTCTACCTTCAGCTCTATCACTAAACCATTTTCGAAAAATTTGCATTTTCTCATTTGTATGAAGTGTACTACCATCTTTACCCTTAACTTCAATTTTAGGCAGAGCGTATAGCTGTTTAAAGTTATGTAATTCTCTTCTGAAGAGTCTATTTTCTTTATGATTTAACCTTTCCTCTAGTATAGCACCCTTACAATGAGCAAAACCATCAGTAAAAGCCAAATCCTGTCCCAAAATAAGTACATTTTTTGCACCCATGAGTTCAGCTAAACTTATTGCATTTGTTGAAACAGAACCACCAAATGGAATGTCCCCAACCTCTTGTATTGCAAAATTAGTTATTAATTTTATTAATGGAAAAGGGGAAGAAGTAAAAAATCCATTAGTAAAATGACCCGGAAGCCTAAGTGTGTGGTAACATGACGTTGGATCAAATACAATTATACCACTGCCATTATATCCTTCTAGGTAAGACTTATTAATAGTTTGAGGATCAACGGAATAGATTAAGTCAGGCTCAATATTATGATTATGAAGAACATTTAATGCAGTATCTACGCAAATTAATAATAATTTATCTCTGTACTTTGATATGGTATCTAAATCATTGTACAAACTTGGACCTGCCCCACAGACTAGAATTGGAATATCTTTTGCAATTCCAAAAAGTAGAGAGATGGGTTTCATTTTCAAAATTTCTGGAATATTCTGTAATAAGTTTCTTGTCCAAACAGTTTCAAATTTAGATAGAGTGGCTATATTTACATCTTTCTTTCGAAAAAATTTTTCACAAATAAATTTACATTCCGAGTATTCATTTTCTTTCCAGTTTAAACTGGGTCTATGTGGTATAAAACTAGTGTGACACGATCCTAATCCTTTAAATGCAGTAAATAAATTATCTTCATTAAATGGGCTAAGTAAAATACGCAGAATTCCATTCTTTAAATATCTTGAATAGTCATATATTTCAAAAGCATATTTAAAAATAATAGGATCACATTCCATCCATATTACTGTTATATTAGATTTTTCTAATGCTAGTCGGACACCATATCCCAAACCTGCTCCAAAAAATATATATAATTTATCCTCTTTTCCCGGTGGCTTTAAACTCTCAATTAGTCTCAAGGCTTCTTTAGTTGGATCGTGGGTGCTGTGAAAGACAATATCATTTATTTTTAAGGATAAATCCCCAGATTTTGCATTAAAAATCTCACCTGAAGAATTGGCAGACCTAATTTTTTCAGTTAAAAATTCAGGTAAATTTTCAAGATTTACTTCTAGAAATGATTCTTCCATTTATACTGGCAGTAAAAAGTAGAAATTTTCTATGTATAGCAAAAAATAGGCTGAGGAGATAGATATGAAAGGTTATTATGAAAAACATATATTTGTGTGTGAAAATATAAGAGAAGAGGGCAAAAGGGTATCCTGTGGAAGGGCTGGATCTAAAAAACTAAAGGATTATTTAAAGTTAAAAACTAAAGAACTGTGTCCGGATAAAAATATAAGAATAAATATGAGCGGCTGTTTGGATAGATGCGAGGAAGGTCCTGTAATTGTATCCTATCCAGAAGGAATCTGGTTTTCATTAAAAAATGAAAATGATGTAGATCTTTTTGTAAAAGAGTATATTCTAGAAAATTCTGAAAATAATATTAAAAATTTAATGTTATCGAATTCAAAATTGAAATGAGAATTTTTCTTTTTTATATTTTTTTGGGAGGATTTTACTTTTTTCAAAATTATTATTCCTTTCATCAAGTTCACTTCGGATCGGATGGATACGGCTTGAGTTTGTATGCCATTATTTCATCTATTGTTCTATATTTATCAGGATATATATTTTTATACCATCAAAAGTCGGGAATACTAATCGCATTATTTTGTAATATACTTTTGATTATTCATAATATAAACATATATTTAGGTAATATTAATTTAGTTAAGGATTATAAATTAAGTTATTCATTAGGAATTTCTTTAGTATTTCAACTTTTATTAATAGTACATTCTATTGTATATTTATTTATTTCACCTGAAATTATAGAAAAATCGAAGTTCTATAAATCTTATTTTCCATTTTCAATAGATAAAAAAATTGCTTCCATCGTTGGATCGGCTACTGTTATTGTTTCTGTTGGAATAGTATCGGTGCTTGTTCTTTTTACAGGTGTTACAAGGGTAGTTGAAAGGGATGTAAATTGGAAAATAGAAGAAGATAAATTTCATAGAGGAAAAAAAGTTACTCTAATTTTTAAAGAATATCCAAATTATTTTTTTGAGTATTATTCAGATAAATTAGCGAATAAATTGATAAAAAATGAACTTAGTGTCTTAAAAATAAAATTTTCATACTCAACGGACTTTGGTAATCTAACTGGATATAAAGTTTTATCTATTGACAATGATACTGGAATAGATTATGGTTTTCATTTGTTAACATCTGAATGTGGAAATGGCTATCCAGATTGTAATGGCAAACCAATTGCCCCATGGGAGGAAAAATGAGTGTTATTACTATTGATTGTAATTATATAGATAAAGATATTGCTGCGGCTTTTTTAATGATAGAGGGGGAAGAGGCGGCATTCATTGAAAATAATACAGCACATTCTGTTCCTATTTTACTATCTGAATTAGAGAAATATTATATAAAAAAAGAAAATGTTAAGTATTTAATTATTACTCATGTGCATCTTGATCACGCTGGAGGTACATCCGAATTATTAAAACATTGCCCAAATGCAATTGTAATAGCTCATCCAAAAGCGGCACCCCATATAATAGATCCCAAAAGACTTATTGATAGTTCTATATCGGTTTATGGAAAAGAGAAATTTTATAGCTTATATGGAGATATTCAGCCTATTGCTTCTGAAAAAGTTAAAATCATGCAAGATGGGGAGGAGTTGAAATTTGGAGAAAGAACATTAAAATTTATATATACAAGAGGTCATGCAAATCATCATTTCGTAATACATGATTCTAAAACTAATGGTGTATTTACAGGTGATAGTTTTGGAATAGGTTATTTAAATATACAAAAAGGAAATAGACCATTTTTATTTCCTTCTACAACTCCAACTGACTTTGATGCAGGGGAGGCAAAGTTAAGTGTAAATAAAATTCTTGAAACAGGGGCTGAAAAGGCTTATCTTACTCATTTTGGTGAGTGGAATCATATGAAGGAGGGAGCAGAACAACTTTTATTATCTATTGATATCATGGAGTCAATTCGATTGAGTGCAATCAAATCTGAACTAAAGGACGATGAGTTACAAAATTATTGTGAAGAAAAGATAAAAGAATTTATAAAACAGGAAGTGGAAAAACGAAATCTTCCCATTTCAATTAATGAATTTTTGAAATTTGATTGTGACATCAATGCAATGGGTTTAGCATTTTCGGCAAAAAAAGCTAGAAAAAAAAATGTTAACGTTCCCACTCAATAATTTCCCAACCATCTAGGCTTTCATTATAAATAAGACTTCCCCCAAGGACTTTTTTAAAGAGATTGATTGAATCTTCTTTTCTCTCAGTAATTATTCCACTGAAGAGGAATTTTTTTGATTTGATATTGAAAATATTTTTTATATTTTGAGAGATGACTGCATACGTTATATTAGCTAAGACTATGTCATACTCAGATTCGAATATCTCATGAGTATCAAATCCGCCTTCAAGAATTGTAATTTGAGTTGTCTCAGAGCAAGAATTTTCTTTCCAATTAAATTCAGAGGCTCTTACTGCATTTGGATCAATATCAATTGCAATAATTTTTTTAGCTCCCAATAGACCTGCACCTATTGATAAAATTCCAGACCCTGTTCCCATATCCAAAACTGAATTTCCTTCTGAGATAATATTTCCCATTCTAGAGAGCATTAGTTTTGTTGTCTCATGATGCCCTGTCCCAAACGCTAATCCTGGATTCATAAAAAGATTTAATATACCGGGACCTTTTATATTTTTAGCTTCTTCTGAATCTTTCTCCCAGATAGGTATCACACAGAACTTATTCCCAATTTTAAATGGTTTATAAAATTCTTTATATGCCTCTTCAAATTCTCTTGTTTCAACTAATCTTGATTCTAAAAAATAGTTATTATCAGCATGTGATTTTAAAAAAATATGTATCTTGATTTCTTTTTCTTTATCTTCTTCCCCTAGATAAACATTGATCATAGTATCATCTCTTATTATAGCACCATCTTTGGGTCTAGGAAGAGAGGAGTCAAATAAAACTTCATAGTATCCTTCCACTTGAAGTATGTCTAAGAAGTCAGTATATTCATCCGCCAAATCTTTGGGCAAATTAGTTTTCAGTTCAATATATTTCATTTTTATAATTATCCAATATCTTATTTACTTTATTTAAATTTTTTGTATCATCTAATTTTCTATAGATAGAAATTAAGTTATTCAAATTTTTTTTATTCTTAGGTCTTCTAAATAATATTTGTTCTCCACTATATTTTGCATCAATATAGTTGCCAATTTTTTTATTAATTAAAGTATGAATATGCAATAAATATAATGAATTTGGGAAATTATAATTATACTTTTTAATATAAAGGATTGCTTTATCAATTTTATTAATATTATAATAATGTAATCCTAATATTTTATTTATTATGTTTAATTCAGGAAAGACAATATTTAAATTTTCAAAAAATAATATTTCTTGAGAGTTGAGAGTATTTTCTTTGTTCTTAGATATGTACTTCTTATTTAAAAAAGTAGAAATCTCATCAGAATTATAAGTCTTTATTGGATTATATTCAAGTTTGATAATAGAAATATCATCTCTAATTTTTCCTATTTTAGATAGAGAGTTAATAATATCATCTAAATTACCTCTTGTTTCATTTACTATATTTAAAAATACATTTTCATCTAGATTATAATATTCATTATTATTTTCATCTCGCATAATTATTTCATCTTTTCCATCAGAACCAATTATAATTATATCTCCCGGAGAAAGCTCTTTTGTAAAAATTTTAAATTGAGATTGAATACCATTCACTCCTAATTTACTTGTATCTACGGAATTATTTAAAAAGTTAGCTTTATCTGATTTTAATAAAATCGTTTTTGGATGTTCTGAGCTAACTTGATAATAAAATCCGTCTTTATAGTCTAAAAGTGAAATACAGGATGATGCAAACATTGTTTCTTCGAAACATTCAAAAGATTCATGTAGTTTTGAAAAAAGCCCATATATCCATAATTCAGGGGAGGTATTTTTACAAATTTTATTTTCTTTTAAATATGATTTAACTACTATTCCAATAGCTAATGCACCGATTGCACCTTGAAGTGATTTACCCATAGCATCACCATTAATTAAAAAAAGAAATTCCTTATCTCCGATAAAAACTATATCCGTAATACAAATATCTCCTCCAATTAATTTTTTTTCTCCTCTATATTCAAAAATATGATATGGTTTTTCATAAATTTCTATATTTTTAAGGTTATTTTTAAACTCTGAAAAAACTGAGTTTAAAATTTGATAAAATAAAAAATAATCAGCTTCTTGGGATGTCTTGATTTTTATAATATTTAATAGACTCTCATTTAATCTATTAGTTCTTGAAAAAACAATATTTTCTAATTCAGTAGAAAATAATTTCCATTTTTTAGTAATTAATACATATCTTTCTATAAGAGAGATATGCATTACAATTATAAATAATATTAAGCAAAACATAAAAACATTTGTACTCATCAAGTTATTTCTAAACGAGAAAATATCTATAAAAACAGTTATACTTAATAGAAAAGTAGTTATAAAAATTAATTGAATTAATAAATTATTGTTTAAATATAAATATAATATTAGTAATGCTAAAAAAGAATAAATTAAAAAAGTAGGCTGAACAATATAAAGATTAATATAATTTAATGTATTAATATTATTAGAATTTAAATAAAAAAATGAGATAAATAATAATAAACAATCTAATAAATCTTTTATAGGAATTAGGATATTATTTATTTTATGATTATTATCAATATTATAATTTGGAAAATTAAAATTAATAAAATAAGAAATCATAAAATGAAAAAACAATGGTAATGATAAATTCAAACTTATATATTCTAATATTTTCAAATAATATAAGTTTATATCAAAAAGATATTTAATTTGAGTTTTTAAAAAATAGTATATAAATATATCTACAATAAAAATGAAATACAATAGGAATTCTTTTTGTTTATTTTTTCTGAAATATAAATATAAAAAATTAAGACCAGAAAATAGATATATAACTAATATTATAATATTGAAAGTTAGGGTAAAATAAAAATTATCTAATATTTTTTTAGAATACCCTATTTCAACAGGGAGTTTTAGGATTCCTGACTCATTGTTAAAGATACCCTGTAGTTCAATTAGTATCTCATTTTTACTTTCTGTAGAAATTAAACTTAAGGGTATTTTATAAAATCTTTCTTTATCGTATGCAGTAGGATTATCAGAATTAAATACCCCCGTTTCACCAATTAAAACATGATTAAAATAGATTTTGTCCCTATCTGAAATTGAATTAATGTGAAGATATAAATCCTCAGATGGTAACTTAGAAATAGTAAAATATGTATGAAGATAATATATTTTTTTGTGAGAATTGATATTTAGATTCGAAGGGATCTCTGTCTTAACCCAATGAAAGGGTGAATTAGATAGAGAATATTCCCAATAGAATCCATTTGAACTTTCTAAAGATAAAATATTTTCAATTCTATCAAGACTTTTTATTCTCTCGGGAATATCATTAGACTTTAGGGGGAAAACACATATACTAAGCAAAAATAAAATATAAAGTAACCAATTATTCATGAACTACTCCTTATATTAATAGTTCTCAGAAATGAATAAATCAGTTGATTTTTTTTATAAAAATTTAAAATATTTTAAATTTTTATCATTAATTAAATATATCTATTCTTTTGTGTTTACCATCCAGCTAGAAAAATCTACCAGAAAGTCCCAAATCATTTTATTCTCTGGTTCGGGAATATTAGATTTTTCTAAAGCTTTCTTATAACATCCCAACCAGGCTCTTCTTGCTTTTTCATCAATTATAAATGGTATATGTCTCATTCTCATTCTAGGGGGACCATATTTTTGAACATAGTAAGGAGGACCACCTAAGATCTGAACCATAAAATCAGCAGATTTTGGAATACTTTCCTCTAATGACTCCGGAAACATACTTCTAATAGAAGAAGTTTCAATCTCATCATAAAATAATTTTACCAACTCTCTAATTTTATTTTCACCGAGCTTAATAAATATTTCTTTTGAAGGTGGAGGGCCCTGAGGTGGTCCTCCTTGTGGGACATAAATTTCTCTTTCCATATTCCTAATTTCTAATATATTTTAAAAAAGGACAGCGAAAAATGAAAAATTGCTTTTCACTTAAGGCTACTCTTTCAATGTTTTTTTAGAAGGTAAAGTAATGTACAATGTAAAGTCTCTAGTTGAGAATCTAATAGAAGGAAGTGAAACAGATAAAGAGAAAGCAATAAAAATTCATAATTTTGTAAGAGATAATATAAGATTTGGACTCACAAGAAAGTTAGATTTAGCTTCAGCAGAATTTACCCTTGAAAATGGATATGGACATTGTAATGCAAAAGGTGTTTTATTTGTAAGACTTTTAAGAGAAGCTGGAATCAATGCATTACATCATTTTGTAACTATTCGTAAAGAAATATTCCAAGACGCTTTTCCTTCACCAATTTATAGCTTAATTCCTTCTAAACTCAGTCATTCATATGTTGAAGTCAATATAAATGGAAAATATACGAGAACGGATAGCTTTCTTATTGAAAAAATTCTTTTCCAAAAGTTGATGAATAGACTTATAGATGAAAATAGATTTTGTGGTTATGGATTGAATATTAATGCTAAATGTGATTGGGATGCAAAATCCGATTCATTTTCACAATTTCATCGAAATCTTCTAGAAGAAGATCATGGTACATTTGAAAATCCATTGGACTATTACTATGAATATCACTCCTATAAACATCAATTTTTAGGAGTCCAGTTCTCAATTATATTGGATATGGTTGGCACTATTTTCAATGGTCAATTTGAAATCTGGGCAAATAGTGTACTAAACCATCATAGAGTTTCTTAATTAAAATTTAAAATTATATTTAATACTTGCTTCTGAGGATTGGTTCACTCCAGAAGCAGGCTTTAAGCCTATCTCAAAAGAATCTGAATTAAATCCTTTATAATAAAAATATCCTGATAGCATCAACATTGAAAAAACTCCTCCTATCCCAATATTTTGTCCCATCCTATATTTATAAGTTTCTTCTTCTACTTGATCTACTAAGTATTGTTGATAGGCAAGAGATTGAAGAAAAACATCTCCATATGTAGTGGAGTTGTTAGCAGCAAGTGCCAGGCCCTGATAAAAAGTTAATGAATTGAAAATAGCTTTACCATAAAGTCGATCCTTCTCGTTTGATTCTCTATATCCGCTATACATATATAATCCATAGAATACTATTGTACTATATATTGAATAATTTCCCAGATCAAAATTACTATAGTCTAAAAATATATTATTGTTATACTTATAATACAGATCTGTTTCACCTTCTTTTAATGTAAAAGAAATATTTTGAATTTTATCATTGGATACCTCGACACCTTGGTATTTGTCTATATATCCTAACTTAGATATTTTAAGTCTATTTTGCCCATAGGGGACATCTACAGAATCAATCGGAGAAGTCCCTAAATATTTATTTCCATAATAAACATCAGCTCCCTCAGGAATAGTTTTAATAGATATTTTTCCAATAGATAAAATTTTCTTTAATAAAAATGTAAAGCTACTATCTCCAGAAGAGTTAACAGATATAGTTTGTTCCAATCTGCTGAATCCTTCTTTAATAATTAAAATTTTATGTTTTCCAGGTAGAATAGGTGCTTTTACTAAAGGACTTTTACCTATTAGTTCCCCATCAATATATATAAACATTTCATTTTCAGGGAGTGTATTTATGGTCAATGTAGAGGCTCCGGAAATAAAATATTTATTTTTTAATTCAGGAATTAAATCTCTTAATTCCTGAAAAGCCCTCTTTAATGTAGTTGAATAATTAAATTCTTCAAACTTACCTAGTTTGCTTTCTGTAATTTCAATTTTTATGGATAATTTATCTGTAGATATTAATTTGTACTCTCCAGAAATAATATAAAAACAATTATTTGATTTACCTTGTTGTAAAGAATCTTCTCTCAGAATTGGTTTTGATTCGTTTAATACTTTTATTTCTATCTTAATATATCTTGGATCATTTTCTATTGATTTATCTAAATTCGTATTACTTACTTTTTTATCATTATTACCATACTCATATTGAATTTTCATTGGTAGAGGTTTTTCATCAAATGCATATTTGATAGTTTTAAATGTCGAAGCAAGGATAGCTGGGAGTCCTTTGGATAAATACTCTGTTTGACTATTATTTTCAACATTTCTAAATGGGAATAAACAAATAGTCCTAGTTTTCTCAAATTCTACATCTGCAGGTAAATAAACTTTAGAAAATTGAAATACATCATCAGAATATAATTCATTTATATTTAAAAAAATTATTAATAGAAAAAGTAAATGTAATAAGGTTTTGAATATAAGCATAAAATTATTTTTAATATTGATTTTATTAAAAAAATTTACTAATAAATTAAATAGGTTCATTTATAGTTTTTATTTTCTTATTATTTTTAGTATTAAAAACATTTACAAGTAAAAAAATACCAATAACAGGTGCAATTATAGATAGAGGTGACCTATCAAAATAATCTCGTGAGAAAGAAATTTGTTCTCCTAATCCGGGACCAAAATAGTCACTCCCAAAATTTATTCCCATATAACTATATATAGCTATCGTCATAATCACTGAAGGAATTCCAGTTATAAATAAAATTTTAATTAATGGGAATAGTTCAGGAATAATATGTTTTTTGAAAATATAAGAATCAGTTCCTCCAAAATTCTTAGATACATATACAAAACCACTATTTGATAATTCTGAAATTTTTGAGTATATAGTTTCGTATGACATAGCCCAATCTGATAATATTAATGAAATTAAAAATATTTCAAATCCTTTACCGAAAGAGTAAATAATTACAAGGGCTATTAGTAAAGAAGGGATAGATAAAAATACTGATGAAAAAGAATTTATAATTAAACTTATATATCGACCTGAAGTATAAGAGATTAATGAAAGAAATAATGAAAAAAAAATAGAAAATATCTTAGCTGGTATTGCAATAACTAAGGTTGAAATACTTCCATAACTCAATAGAGTAAAAATATCTCTGCCTAATCTATCGCAGCCTAATAAATGATTTAAATTTATTTCGCAAAAAGTAGAATCTAAGGCAATCCTATTCGGTGAGCTTAAAAAGATATATCCTGTTAAGATAATTACTAAATAAATGTATTTCATAGTTCCTTGATATTCATTATTCTATTTTGGATTATTCTAGCAAATCGGGTAAGAGAATAAAAAATAATTCCAGAGTAGAGTAATAATGCCCTCAATAGATTTTCATCCATATTCTTTATTGCCGTAAATGTGGATTTTCCTATACCCGGGAAAAAGAAAATTTCTTCCACAATCATTGCTCCTGAGAGTAATGAGCTTAAATCTAAAACTAAAAGAATAAGTATCAATGGTAGTATTTTATATAAAATATATTTAAAAATAATTGTAAAATCAGAAAATCCTCTAGTTTTTAAAATTCTTATATAAGGTGAATTTAATTCACTTGTT
>CANGZW010000049.1 GCA_947458405.1 Leptospiraceae bacterium | reverse complement strand
GGGATCATCCCTAAACATACCTGCGATTCGGGTTTTAGAGTTGGTTGGATTGGACGATTTTTTGATAAATCTAGAAAAGCTTAATTTCACAGATCTCAAAGAAGCCGAACACTACGGATTTTCCATTGCCCTTGGATCTTTGGATGTGAGTCTATGGGAATTAGTCAATGCTTATTCCACTTTTGCAAACAAAGGTATCTACACCAATTCCAGGATAACATCCCTTGACCCTGTCATTTCCGAACCCATATATACTCCAGCTGTATCTTTTTTAATCACAGATATTCTTTCTGATAGGGGGGCGAGGGCACTAACTTTTGGACTGAATAGTCCCCTCTCTACAAGATATGGAGCCAGTGTCAAAACAGGAACCAGTAAAGATATGCGGGATAATTGGTGCATTGGATATACCGAAAATTTTACAGTTGGAGTATGGGTGGGCAACTATTCCGGAGAACCTATGTGGAATGTGAGTGGTATCACAGGTTCAGCTCCAATATGGTTAGAAATTATGAACTTTTTAATGGAAAATAAAAAAATTATCCCTCCATCCCCCCCGGATGATGTCGTGGAAGTCACATTTTCAAACGGAAATCATGAGTATTTTCTCAAAGGAACTGAAACTTTCAAATACTCTGAGATTAATTATAACCTTAATAACCATATAGAAAATCCAATCCATGATTCCTTTATTGCAATTGATCCCGATATTCCCGATTATAATCAGAAAATCTATTTTAAAGCAAAGATATCCAATTCAAAAAATTCATGGAGACTAAATGGAAAGGTAATTGGCATAGCATCCTCTTTATACTTATGGGAGCCCCAAAGGGGAAATCAAATATTGGAGTTATTAGATAGCAATTCAAAAGTGATTGATAAAGTCTATTTTACTGTAAAATAATTTGAAATCGAATTATTAAGGATTTTTCATTTTTGGGAAAAAATAAATTGCCTAAGTTCCAGACTATGCTATAATTTTTATTCTATTAGAATGAAATATAGTCTAATAATATAATAAAATCTATGTCGAATGAGTGATTCCAGAACTCATAAATGAGAAGATCGAAAGAAATTTGGAAGAGGAAGTAATCTATGAACAAAGAAACGGAAGTGGAAGATTTACTTGAAAAAAATGCAGTCAGATTGAGAGCACTCTGCGAAGCCATGCAGAGAAAGGGAAAATCAACCCTTTTGGAAGAAAGCCTTGCCAATATTCTTACTAGAGATTTGAAAAATGAATGGAATCCTAAAAATCAAAAGGGAGCGGCTTAGGTATGGAAGTAAAAAAAACTTGCATAGGGAGGGCTTTATACAAACCCTTCCTATTACAGGGGGATTAGCTCAGTTGGCTAGAGCGCTTCCTTGACATGGAAGAGGCCACTGGTTCAAATCCAGTATCTCCCAAACCCTATTTTTTAAATGGTTTTGCTTGAACACTTGATGGGCTATTATTCCCATTATTCAAATCTTTGTAAGCCCCGGTAGTTGAAACATCCACAGTTTTAAAAGAATTTAAAGTTTGTAGATCTTTTTTCATTTGGTTTCTTACATTAAAATTATCTTCAAATTGCATAGCATGTCTTAAGTAAAGGGCTGCGTTAACAATATCCGAACTTCCCAATCCAATAGAAACTCTGATTCTAACATCAGGACGATCACTTTTAATAAGTTCTGCAAGATCAAAAAGTTTTTCACTGTCACTAGGTTTTAAATTCACAATCGCACTTAAAATAGCAGCTTTTACATAGTCATCTTTCTCATTTGCTAAGGAAGAAATAAGAATTTCTAAAATTTCACTTCTATTAGTGTTTCTGAAACCATCAGCAGCTGTGCTTCTGATATAATAATGCTTGTGTGTTAGAGCTGATTTTAGTGTTTCGATGCCTGATTTGACTGCTTCTGCAGATGGTCTATATTTAACACCTTCTATCTCTTGTGTATTTTCTAGCCTTTCGATTAGTTTTCCAATAGATCTTAAAATTTCACCAGCCGCATTTACATTGTTCATCTCTTCGATTTTAGGAAGATTTACTTTTTCATTCTCAGGTATTTTCTTTTCTAAGACATTATAAACTTCTACAAGCGCAGACATTCCCCTCTCGCTTCCTAGATCCGCAATCGCTTGGGAAGCTAAGAATTTAAGAGCGGGTTCATTGTTTTGGGGTAAATCAACATTCACTAAAGGTTGGTCTATTTCTGGATTTTCAGGTTGAACAACCCCTTTTTTAGCCTCTCCATAAGTGGAGGTACCTTTTAGAGCGAAAATTAAAGGACGAAGAGCTCTCTTGCTCTTGATTCTACGTAAATTTTCAACGGCTATCATTTTTTCTCTCAAACTTCCACCGTTTAATCTTTCTACTTGTTCTTGAAAATAACGATCACTACTTTCTTTATATACTTCCATATCGTCCGCGGATAAACCCACAGTCAATAGGACAGCTATCAGAATGCTAAATCTAATCATACTGTTATCTACTCCTTAGTCTTATATAATTATATTAGGATTTTCTTTCCACTTATTTTTGATTGTAAAGTTAATTTATGCCAATTAAGGATGAAATCTTATTTTTTTCATGCATAGTTTCATCCTGAAGGATTTTTATTAATTTTTTCCCGGTAAACTCACAATAAAATTTTGATTTGTTTTTTTTATAGTAGGCTCTTTCTGCAGGATTGGCTTTTTTTTCTATATAAAAGGCAAAGATGGGATCGTTTCTCTTTCTCCACAATTCATCTCTTCTTGCCTCTTCTTTGATATGAGCAATTGATTTATTTGCAGAGGAACGAAGGTAGATTTCTTCCATATCACTAAAATACCTACTCAACTCGAAATCATCGGCTCCTTCCAAAAATTTTTCCAATTTGAGGATATCTTTGTGATTTTTTTTCATATTCTTAGTTCTAAAGTAAGCTCCCCTAGAAATGATATGAATTTGATAAAATGAACCCGAAAATGGATTTACAGATTGTCTATCTATGTATTTTTTACGCGGATGATAGTATTCCAACAATGGAGCGGGCATATTTTTTTTAAATTCAATTACCCTCTTGAAGTTTTTTATGAATTCCTGCCTATCATACTCCAATATCTCTTCCCCAAAAATTGATTGGGACGAAATTAGACAAATTGCATAAATTATAAACAATCTGTAAAGAGTTGAGTAAGTATTCGAGGAAGAAATCATATCTTGCTTATTTTATGCTCACTTGTACTTTTTTATTAAGAGAAAAATTCTCAGGAAAAAGACTATACACCTAAAAATTATAAGCCTCCACTTTAAATTTTTAGAAAAAAATAGGAGGAATTTCTCTTAAAAAATGTAACTTATTCCAATAATCGACGTTTTTTCGAATTTACCTTGATAATTTATGTCTTATTGTTATCTAAAAAATCCTGTAATATATTTTTTTTTAGCCTAGCCCAAGAACTGGCACGATTTATGCTTTAAAGTTATACATAAAACGGTCAGGAGAATAGAATGATGAAAAAAATTGCACTATTTGTTTTACTTAGCGGGTTCCTTAGCATTAATGCTTACGATTTAGACCAACTGGATGCTATTTTCCAGACCAACAGAGTCACTGAACTTCCACAAATTGCTTTAAATTTAAGCGCTAGAGGGAGCATCCAACAATCCAAAGGTCAATACAAAGAGGCACTTGAACTTTATGAACAATCTCTTAAGCTTCGAGAAAAACTCGGTTTAGATAAGACAATGGGATATGCAACAGTATTGTTTTTATCATCAATAGTTCATCACAAAACAGGAGAATCCTGTAAAGCCGTGAATAAAATAGGAATGGCAATTGATATTTATAATAATTTAGGCAAAAAAGAAGAAGCACGTGTAGCAGAAGAAGAAGGTTTAAACATCTTCAAATCCTCCTGTTTGTCTTCTAACTTAGTCTCTCAAAACTGATTCCCTTAAAAAATATATCCTTTAGGTAAGGGAATTCTTCCCTTACCACTTTTAATTCTCCCAATCCCAAAGAAACTTCCAAAATATCCTCCTTTTCGGAGTTAACTATTTTTTCACTTCCCCAGGGTCCAAAAAAAGCTGAGTATCCATTGTGATATACTTTTTGGATTTTACCGGCAGTCCCAACCCGATTAACTCCCAATACAAAAGCCTGGTTTTCGATTGCCCTAGCTTTTAATAGTGTCAACCAATGATGAATTCTCTGTGAAGGCCAATTTGCCACCACAATGTAGAGATCCGTCTTTCCAACATTTTCCCGAAATACTTCCGGGAATCGCAGATCATAACAAACCAGTGGGGAAATTTTCAGACCCTTCCATTCAAAATTGAGTGTATTTTTTCCATGGGAAAAAAACCGATCTTCCCCTCCATATGAAAAAGGGTGTATTTTTCTATATCGATAGATGCTTCCCTCAGGTGTTACAAAACTTAAGGTATTAAATGGTTTTCCTTCTGGATTTTCTTCTATCCAACTTCCCCCAACCAAAGAGTCTGTCTTAGTTGCGATATCCAATAAAAATTCCTCTGACTCTCCATAAGTGGGCTCTGCAAAGTCCTTACTCTTCATAGTAAATCCTGTTGAAAACATTTCAGGAAAGACTATGATGTCTTTTTTACCCAACCTAGATATTTTTTCCCTAAGGTTGGAAAAGTTTTTTTGCTTATCTTCCCAATAAATTTCCGTTTGCAGACCCGCGAGGGTAAACCATTCTTTCATAGTTACATTCATTCCTATTTACCAAAAAATGCCAGTAAAATAGATTGTTCTTAGATATGGGATTGTTTGATAAAATTAAATCTTTGGTAACTAAAAAGTGGGTTCCCATCCCTCTACAGCTTCATGACTCTGCAATTCAAAAGATAAACTCCCAAATTAGCTCAAGACCTCCCGGTATAAAGAGTGTATTTCAAATCAAACTTGTTTTTTTAGCTGAAAAAATCAACTACCAAGTTGGATTTACCGAGGACACCGGGGTATCTACTTTATTTAAGTATCCTGTGCCAATTTTATTTTCAAAAAATGAAGAGTTATTTTTGCATAATTATACTCTAGAATTTGATGAAAAAGCAGGGATGTTTTTACTTTTCCCGGACATTAACATAGAAACTGAATCTACCCCTTCCCCTACTATATTAAAGTTTTCTATAAATAAGGATATTTTTTCGAATAAATCCACCAAAAAAGAATTAGCAATTGATAGAAATAGTTTTATAAGTTTTGAAAATGTATTACTAATTAAAAGATTATTTAAAAAATCATTTGTTGAATCTATTTATATAACAGAGAGATGTATATCAGTTGAATTTAATTCGAAAGATGAGATTCTAAAGAATGAAGAGGAAATAGCTGATACTATTTTGAAGTACTATACTGACATTGGCTACGAATTAGAATTAAATAACACTGAATTAAGAACCATTATACCAGAAAATTAAATTTCTTTATACTCTCTGAATTTTTTAAAAATATTCGAAACATAATTAAATGGTTCCCTTCCCCTACAGTATCCATATTTGACGTAGGATTGATTATAAATATCTGGACTTGATAATTGTAAAATAGCCTCTGATACATGTCCATCCCATATATCAGGATTTTTACCTCTGAATTGCGTAATCTGTCTTGCATCCAAGATATGGCCCTGACCCGCATTATAAGATGCAATCACAAATTTGGTTCTCTCGTCTTTGTTTTTTATTCTTTCCCAATATTTATCTAACCAAATTAAATGTCTTACGCCTACTTTTATATTATTTTCAGGGATATAAAATTCTTCTCTACTCATACCCAAAGCCATAGCCGTAGATGGCATTAATTGCATAAGCCCCACTGCACCCGCCCATGATTTTGCTTCGGGATTAAACTTAGACTCAGTGTAACACAATGCCGCCAATAATCTCCAATCCCATCCGAGTTTTTCCGACTCTATCTGAAATATTTTATCATAAGGAGATATTCGACCTCCTGAATTATTTTTATTTTCACTCTGCTTTAGGTAAGAGATTACCTGATTATCTGAATTTACATATCTTGAACTGAGGTAGTATTTATTTCTTAGTTTATCTAAAGTTCCATCAGAGCGAATTTTTAAAATCCACTTATTGATTTCTCTCAAAAGCTCGGGAGAATTTCTTCTAACTATCCATGATATTTTCTGAGGAAAGCTCACTACCACTGTAGAATCTAGATTATTGTAGTACGTCATACTAATTTGTGCTGTAGGTTCATCTGATATAGTATAATCGATTTCTCCCTTTGAGACCTTTTCAATAAGTTCTTCTGTACTAATATCCCCTTCTACAACTTCAATATCAATTTTACCACCCAACTCTTCCTGCAGACTTTTTATCTTAGCATAATAACTTGATTTTTTTCTGAGAAATATTTTTTTTCCAATCAATTGCACTACATTATTTATATAAACTTCTTTAGAAGCATTTAATTTATTACGCTGAACTAATACCATTCTACTCGTTTGTAAATGTTCAGTATAAGATAATTCCCTTGCTTTTTTTCGATTTACAAGTAAATTTCCCATTACTAGATCGTTATCAGTTGAGTTTAACATAAAGGGAAGATTATCTAAATCTTTTGTTGTAGTTAACTCAAGCTCAACACCAATCTCTTTGCAGAATAATTTTATTAATTCATACTCAAATCCCATTTCTTGTTCACGATAAATATAATAAGTATTTTGATTATAACTTGCGATTACTTTTAGTTTTTTTCTGTTTTGAATATCTTGCAATGAAAGAGAATTAATTTTTTCCCAGATGGGAATACAACTTAGGGCATTAAATAATAAAATTAAGGATATTATTTTTTTATTATAAATGGCTGGTAATGTTTTTAGTATTATATTCACAAAGTGACTTCTTTATCTCTTTATTTCTCTCATATTAACAATTCCATTTGCTTGGAGTGTTTTAACATTTTCAACATTTACAGGAAAAATTCCCAATGACTCGCCTAAAATAGTAAAAAATTCTAACTTCAAATACTTTTTCTTACCAATTTCCTCCATTCCTGTCACAGTTGCGACATCTCCTTTTTTAAATTTTGTTTTGGATAAATTTTTTATCAATACAACTTCTGTGTATAATTCATAATCCATGTATTACTCTCCACTAGCTCCAAATTTAAAATTGATTTTTCCATTTCTGAGAATGCTTCTTTTCCTGCATTGGCCTCTTCTTGATTTTTTTTACTAAACTCCAATAAAGAGTCTTTTTTTATTAACTTTCTGAAATAGAAAATAGGTTAAGTGGTTTAAATCTTATTAATTCTAAATCTTTGTCAATTTATTCTATAAATTTTTATTAATAATAAAAATAAGAAATGAACAAATTCAAATGCCTATCCAAAAATAGGTATTTTAGGGTTCAATGCTTGTGTAACTTTTTCTCTTGAGAATAGGAGTATCCATAAAATTGTTGTTAATAAACAGGGAATTTATATATTCGCAGGTTTTTCGTTTCTCAAATTACATAACCGAGATGGATTTCCAAATAATATCTTGTTATGGGAAGATCCTACCCTGTGAAATCCAATAAAGAGGCGTAATAAATGGCACAATTGTTTTATGATCAGGATTGCGATCTAAACACACTAAAGGGACAAACCATTGCAGTAATAGGTTATGGAAGTCAGGGACATGCTCAAGCTCAAAACATGAAGGATTCCGGACTCAAAGTAATTATAGGTCTTAGAAATGGATCTAAATCAATTGAGGATGCTAAAAAAGCAGGATTTGAAGTATATTCCGTTGAAGAAGCAGCCAAAAAAGCTGATATTATTCAAATTTTAGCACCTGATACCATTCAGGCTGATATGTATAAAAAAGAAATTGAGCCCTTCCTCCAAGAAGGAAACTCTATTGTATTCTCCCATGGATTTAACATTCATTATGACTTAATTTCTCCTCCAAAAAATGTAGATGTATATATGGTGGCTCCAAAGGGTCCCGGACATCTAGTAAGAAGAGTTTATACTGAGGGTGGTGGGGTTCCCTGCCTGATAGCGATATACCAAGATGCTACTGGAAATGCTAAGAAAAAAGCACTCGCACATGCCGCTGGTGTAGGTGGAGGAAGAGCAGGTATTCTAGAAACAACATTTAAGGAAGAAACAGAGACCGATCTTTTTGGAGAACAGGTAGTTCTTTGCGGGGGGCTTGCAGCTCTTATCCAAGCTGGATTCGAAACTCTCACAGAAGCAGGGTATGATCCTGAAATTGCTTACTTTGAATGTCTACATGAAGTCAAACTCATCACTGATTTGATCTATGAAGGTGGACTTGCTAGAATGAGATATTCAATTTCTGACACCGCAGAGTATGGAGATTTAACTAGGGGACCCCGTATTATAGATGCAGGAACCAAAGCAAGGATGAAAGAAGTCTTATCCGAAATACAAAAAGCAAAGGGATCTAAATTTGCAACAGAATGGGTAGCAGAAACTAAAGCTGGGTATCCAAACTTTCAGAAGCTAAGAGAGAAAGGTGCCGCCCACCCCATTGAAGCTGTAGGTAAAAAACTACGCGGCATGATGAAGTGGTTAGCAAAGTAGAAAATTTTTTAGGAATAGATGTTGGTGGGACTAGCATTAAAGCGGGTCTCATCAATAGAACAGGAGATCTTTTACAGGATGAAACTATTCCCACAGAGCGATTTTCAAATAACGAAACTTTTTTATTAGGTATCACGTCTCTTTTACAAAAATTTAATTTATCAAATGTGAAATCCATAGGAATAGGTACTCCCGGTCCCATAGATATTGAAAATCAAATCATTTTATCTTCAGCCAATATTCCTAACATTAAAAACGTTAAACTTGGTGAACATCTATCCAAGATTACAACACTGCCGATTTTTTTTAATAACGATGCTAATTGTGCCTCCCTCGGAGAGTACCATTTTAATGAGTTATCCAAAACTGATAGTTTAATTGTTATCACCTTGGGAACTGGATATGGATGTGGATGGGTTTATGGTGGGAAAATATTTAATGGATTTTTAGGAAATGGAATGGAAGCGGGACACCAAACTGTTGTGTTAAATGGAGCCATCTGTGGTTGCGGAAATAAGGGTTGCGTAGAATCTTATTTCAGTACTAGAGGACTATTGGGCAGATTTAAGGAAAAAACTAATTTAGAATTAAAAGATGCTAAATCATTCTTCAAATTAGTAGAAAAGAATGATGAAGATGCAATTGAAGTCTTAGATTTTGGAGTTTTAGCTTTTGCACATTCTATCAAAAATATAGTACACATGATAAATCCAAATAAAGTAGTTATGGTTGGTGGTATTACAAAATCAAAAGATTTTTTTTATGATAAATTAATTAATCATTTAAAAAATATAATTTTTCCAGTACTTTATTCTAATCTAAAAATTGAAATCGGAAAAGAAATGTCAGGATTCTACGGAGCGGCTTCTCAAGGCTTCGAATAAAGGAATTATATAAATGTCTGAAAATTGTATATTTTGTAAAATTATAAAAAAAGAAATTAATTCAAATATTGTATATGAAGATAATAATGTCATTGGATTTAAAGATTTAAATCCTGTATCACCTACTCATGTACTATTTATCCCCAAAAAGCATATTCAGTCTATTGATCATATTGAGTTAGAAGATTCATCCATTATTTCAGCTATTCTTTTAGGTATCTCCAAGTATGCAAAACAAATTGGGATTTCAGAGAATGGCTATAGAGTTGTTTCCAATATAGGAAAATTTGGGGGACAAACTGTACTTCATCTTCACTTTCATCTTTTGGGAGGAAGGGCTCATTTTTGGCCCCCGGGATAATTATGAGAAAGTTCTTTTTTGGAATTTTTGTAAGTCTGGGTTTTATAATCCTATTGGCTTACAAATTTGATTACAACGAATTTATGAGATTAATGAAAAACATTTCTTATTCTCTAATACTCCCAGCCCTACTCTCTCAACTTACAGGTGTAATCTTTTTTTCATGGAGATGGTATCACTTAGTTGAAAAAGGAGTTAGTTTTAAACATTGTATCTCGTCAAGCTTCATTGGTTATGGAGCCAATATGATCCTCCCCGCCAGAGGAGGTGATATATTTAGAGTTTTTTATTGTAGGGCAGAAAGTGATATGAAATCATTTAATCTACTCTCTAAACTCTTTTTAGAAAAGATTATAGATTTTGTATTAGTAATACTAATTGGTGTTACTTCTTTTATTCTTATGGGTTATAAAGAAGGTAAATCCGGTGCAGGGACTATTTTTGCTTTTTCAGGAATTGTGCTTATTGGAATTTTTATATTTGTTTATCTATTCAGATTTCAAAACTCTTTTTTAAGAAAACTTCTAAATAAAATCTCAAACGTTATTGGAAAACAAGAATTTTATATCCACCATATTGACATTCATATTGTAGATTTAGGTGAATTTTTAAAAATAAAAAACTTCATAAAACCCCTTTTAATTAGTCTTTTTAATTGGTCATCATATTATATTACATACATAATAGCTAGAGATATGCTTTCCTTAAACATTAGTATTACAGAAATTGGTTTTATTTTATTTTGCGGGGCAATGAGTTTGGCTGTGCCATCTGCTCCTTCTGGGGTTGGAGTCTATCATGCATCAATTATTTCAGCATTTATAATTATAGGTAAGGATGCTAATGAAGGACTTGTTTATGCAACAGCATTACATCTAATTAGTTTTTTTGCATTGACTTCCACTGGTTTACTATTTTATTTATATTGGATTTATAAAAGAAGAAACTCAGGAAAATCAATATCCATGAGTGAAAATGAAGTAATTTAAATAAAACACTCTACCCTATCTCTCAATGATAAAGGAAGCTTGGAATAAACCAATTCTTTTATCATTTTATTTGAATACCTTTTTGAAAAATGAATCAAAATAATTTTTTCATTATTAAATTCTTTTGCATAATGTATAATTTCATCTAAATGAATGTGTCCCCATTCTCTAGCTCTTTTTGTGTCTCTTTTATCATCTAAATAAGTACATTCTAAAAATAATATCTTCGAGTTAGATACATCCGAATTTTCCAAAACATATTCAATTTTTGTATCACCAGAAAAACTTACCAAAGGAATCATTTTTTCTTCTGATACCTCAACTCCTTTAAATTTTAAATTTAGAATTTCTTCTTTAGGAATATTTTTATATTCTTCTTTTAACTTTTTATTTTTTTCATAAATAGTATAACCCTGAGATACAATTCTATGGTGGGTTTTAAATACCTTAAAAGAATGATTATTATTTAAAGGATAAAATACATTAATTTTAGGGGATTTTAAATTATATACATATTCAAATCCCTCAATTTTTTGATAAATTTTTAGAATATCATTCATATCTTCGAATAAATCTTCTGGCAAATATATATTGGGGGGAGTCAACTTTCGGAGTGATCTTTGGGAAATATAATAAGGCACTCCAGCGGAATGATCCAAATGACCATGAGTTAAAAGTAAATTTTCATGGTGAACATGATCTACAGGTAAATTACCTATATCAAATAAAATACTTAATGAAGGCATAACTATGGAAGTGCGAATTCCTCCTTCAGAAATACCTTCAAAATTTAACCCCTTATAGGAGTATTTACAATACATTTTTTGTATTACTCATTCTTAACTGAATCTTCAGGTTGATATATTTTTTTAGCTCCGGGATACTGCTTATTGATATTTTCTTTGGAGCTTACAATTAAAAATTTAAGATTTTTCTCTAGAAAATATTCATTCCCTACCCTTCTAATATCCTCGAGTGTGACTGCATTCATTTTATCTTTATATGTATTGAGATATTCCGAAGGAAGTCCATCTTCATCTTGCTCAAGTTGATTCTCAAGAACTGTATGTTTATTAGTAAATAAAAATACAAATTGATTGAGTATTGCATTTTTTGCATCCGTAAGATCTCTTTCAGTTATTGCCTGATAGGTCTTTTCAGAAAGAATTTCTTTTAATATTTGATGAGCTTCTTTTAGACTTTCATTTTTTGTAAGAGTGTAGAAATAGATTATTCCATAATTTGCATCCACAACTGGATAACTAGCGGCTGAATATGCAAGCCCCTTATCCTCTCTTATTCGTTGCATCATAAGACTATTAAAACCTCCCCCACCTACTATATAATTCAAAAGTTGTATCGCAAAATAATCCTTATTATTGTGCTCGGGAATAATCCCAGAGTACATTAGCATAGATTGATTTACTTTTTTTTCTATATAAAACTCTTTACGGCTGTCATTATTATAATCAGATTTTAATTTAGAGAGAGCTATGAGTTCTGAGCCGGATAACTTGGGCTCAGAAGAGCTTATGTTTCTTTTTACCCAATCTTTTAGAGAAGCCTCTTCAAATTTTCCACTCACAACTATACTCTTTCTTCTCAGCGTTTTAATTTCCTGATAAAAATTAGCTATATCTGAAGTTTTTAATTTTTCTATAGATTCTATTGAATAGGGAATTCCTTTGGCAAAGTCTCTAAATATAACCTCTTTCATTTTTCGAAACCCAAGGGATTCTGTTCTTTCGTTTCTTCTTTTGACACCTTCAACTAATTTTTTCTTTGAGTTTTCAAAGGCCTTTTCTGTAAATGCTGGGGAATTTAATAAATCTTCCAATAATTCCATAACTTTATTTTGATCACGGGATAAAAATGAAACTTTAATAGTCAATTTTTCAGATGAAGTTGATACACCAAAAGATCCACCTAAAGACTCTATCTGAGATACAAGTGTTTCATCTGGAAACTTAAGAGATCCTCCGTATTTTAAGGAGTCAGCAAATAATGCAGGTATCTCAACAGGTGTTGTAGTGTCTTTTGTTCCTG
The DNA here is from genome assembly GCA_947458405.1 of Leptospiraceae bacterium. Classification (GTDB taxonomy): domain Bacteria; phylum Spirochaetota; class Leptospiria; order Leptospirales; family Leptospiraceae; genus JACKPB01. The sequence continues at coordinate 13,498 of CANGZW010000049.1, read as the reverse complement.
CATAAAAGTTAATATCAACGTACACAATTGGAAATTCACCTTTGGAGTCACCATAGTAAACTACACCGGGAGAAATTTCTTCTTTGAATACTTTTGGTATTTCAAAAATTAATTCTTTAATTTGTATATCTTTAACAAAATCTCCCGGAGCAGATAGTAACGAAATAGATATTATAAGTATTAATATTATACTATAAATTAATTTTTTCATTTATTTTGTCTCCCTGGAATCTAAATGACCAATGGTCATATTCTCTTTTACAAAATATTTATTTGCTACTCTCTTTATATCATCTTTGGATACAGAATTGAATTTATCATAAATTTTAAACATATCCTCCCAATTTTTTGTGAGGGTTTCGTAATACGTTAATCCTTCTGCAAGAGAAGAGTTACTATCAACTTCTCTTAAAAAATCAGCGGAGTTTTTATTTTTAGCTTTTTGGATTTCAGCGTCACTAATTTCTCCATTTTTAATTTTTTCTATTTCTTCCCAAATAATTGCTTCCATTCTCTTGGGATCTGCATCTGAGTTAAGGTAAGAAAAAATTGTAAATAAATTTGAGTATCTCTCACCCGGATCAGATGTCCACGAACTAACCTGAGTTGAAATCTTTTCATTGATCACAGCCGATTTGTAAAGTCTGCTTTCCACGCCTTTAGTTAAGATAAAATCAATTATATCAAAAACACTGCTATCAGTGTGGGGAAAAGCAGGCTTATTAAATCCCATCATTAATATAGAACCACCGGGGTATTTAAAATGGATTCTTTTTTCGCCTAAATTATAACTTTCTAAAATTCTAGCTTCTTTTCTTATCTTAGTCGATGGCTTCAGAGCTCCAAAATACTTTCGTATCATAGTTTCTGTTTGTTGAAAATCCAAATCACCAACGATTCCAATCACCATATTGTCAGGAGTGTAATACGTTTTAAAAAAATCTTCTGTTTCGTAAATATCTAAAAAAGGAATATTTGATTCATATCCAATGACAGGTCTTTGGTAAGGACTTTTGCTAAATGCCAGGGAAAGAAATTTTTCTCTTAAAATTCCAAAACCCCTATTCTCAATCCTCATCCTTCTTTCTTCCATAATTACATCTCTTTCTGTAAAGTACTCTCTTAGAATTGGATTTGTAAGTCTGTCCGACTCCATTTTTGCCCATATTTCAAGGCGATTAGAAGGGAGTTTAATTTGATAATTAGTTACATCATGAGAAGTATAGGCGTTGAATCCAACCTGACCGTGTTGTTCATAAATATAGGTATCTTCTGATTTGACTGTGTATTTCTTTTGATTTTCCTCTATTGATTTGAGTCGTCTTTGTAATCTATCTCTTCGATCTTGTATGTCAAGTGGTACGGCAACTCCCCTATCTTCTAAATTTCTGATTTGAAGCTTTATGGCATCTAACTCATTTCCAGTAACCTTCATGAGTAGATAGAATTTTTTTTCTTTATCAAAATCTGTAGTACCAACATTTGTAGTACCTTTAAAAAGCATATGCTCTAAGAGATGGGCAGTTCCCGCAATCTCAGGAGATTCGTCGGATGATCCAACTTTAAATTTTGTATAAAGGGCTAGAGTTGGTGAATTAGTTCTTCGTAACATCAGAAGTGTTAAACCATTTTCAAGTTTAACCTTTCGAATTGAGTCCTTTAAGTTTTTAGCCACTTCTTCAAAAACAGATTCTTCCGCCAATAAACTTATAAAAGGGAGCCATAATAGGATCAGTATAATTCTCACAAGATTCAAAGATATATCCTTAACTTATTTTTTACCATTGAAACAAGTGGGAAAGCAGAGGGCAAGAACCTAAAAGAATGGTATTGACTGTAAATTAGAAAAAGAATAAATTAATGTTGAATGTAAATCCTAAAAAACATAAAATTTACTGAAACCTTTTACATTTTTCAATATTTTTATTCTTTCGATTTTTATAAAATTTCCCTTTTAAATTATATTGAATCTATCCTTTATTCAACTATCAAAACAAAATATCCAGAAAAACATGTTTTAATCTTAAAATCTTACTAGTATTTTTTTTATATAATTCCAAATATTATAAATTTTACAGCTTCTTACTAAGGAGAGCCACTATGTTAAAACTTATTCCCCGAATTATTAATAAATTATTTATTTATATTGTCCTTTTTTTATTTGCATTTTCAAATTATCATACACTCTATTCTCAATCCCTCATTATGGTAACTGGAGATAAGAGAGGGAATTATCATAAAGGTGGGGAGACTTTAAAAGGTTTCGCTGAAAAATTAGGAATTAGTATAGAGCTTAGAAACACGGATGGAGCCTTTCAAAATCTTTTTGAGGTTGGGAAAAATGAAGCTAACCTTGGATTGGTACAGATAGATGTAATCGCAGGATTTTCCTCGAATAACAAAGAAACTAAGAAGCTGGTAAATAATTGTTATGCGATTGCACCAACAGATTTGGAGTACGTTCATATAGTTGTAAATAATACTTCAAAAATAAAGAAATTTGCTGACCTAAAAAAAAATAAAGTGAGTTTAGGATCTGATAGTTCAGGAACAGCTTTTACAGCAGGATTTTTATTAGCTTATCTATTAAATGGAGTGGACCTAACAGCTCCGAATTTTATAAATATGGATGAAGAAGAATCACTCAGAAAAGTGGTCAATGGTGAGATAGATGCCGCATTTTTAACAACTACTCTCAATTCTAAATTACTTACTCAACTTGGTGATGAGAAAACTCCAATTCGACTTTTAGCTATAAATACAAAAGAAATTCCCGTTAAGATAAAAGAGATGTATCACACAGAAATCATTCCTCAAAACACATACCCTTGGCAGAAGGATGCTGTAGAGGTTCCAGCAACGGCTACTTTTTTATTAGTTTCAAAGCAAACAGACCCTAAGGTTGTAAAAAATATTATAGAAATTATATATGATAATGAAGAACAGTTAGACAATGAATCACATCTGTGGAGTAGTAAAGCCTCAAAAGCTTTTGAGGCTTTGAAAAAGATAGGAATACCTTTTCATCCACTTGTAGAAAATCATTTAAAATCCAAGAAAGATAATACTAAATAGAAAGCTGTAAGACATCCCTAAGAAAAAATGGATGTCAGTTTCAAAACCTCTCAATGTATTAACACCAAGCATTGGAATATAATTATATAGTATTTATTTAGTCTTATCCGAAAATAAAGAAAAATCATAAAAATGAACATGATCAATAATTTTATCTCTTAAATCTAATATTCATTCTAAATTTAAAAATAGAATATTTCCTTGTTTTTGAAAGGAAATAAAAAAGCTTGGAAGGGTATGTCAAATTCATCAGAAGTATCATCAGAATTACTCTCAGTTTTAGATAGTATCAATGATCCTATTATAGCAATTGATAATTTATTTTCTATTAAGAGAATGAATTTGTCAGCGATGAATTTCATTGAGTTAGATAGATATCTAGACAACTCTACAAAATGTTATACAGTTCTCTATGGGAAATATGATATTTGTCCATTCTGTCCCATGAAAAGACTTACAAAGAGAGCTCCGCACTCCAATGAAATAGATCTTGAATCATTACCTAAAAAAGGGATTGATTTGCAAATTTTATTAAAAATCCGAGATAAAAATGAATCTCTTTCTATCTCCTTTTTACCCCTGAAAAGAGATGGAGAAGTAGTTGGCTTCATAGAAAAAATAGTAAACATTACGAAATTTAGAGATAAAGAAGAAGAAAACCTAAGGATGAGGAATTTGGCATCTCTGGGTATTATGATCTCAGGGGTTGCACATGAATTAAACAACCCCCTAACTGGAATAAGTCTCACTTTACAAAATTTATTAAAAAACTTAAACACATATCATAGTGAGGAAGTTTTAGAAAGATTGGGCATAATACAAAGAGATTTAAACAGAGCTTCTAATATTGTAATGGACATTATCAGTTTTGCAAAAACTGAAAAGATTAAATTTACTTTTTCTGATATCAAGGACACAATTGATAAGGCTAGAGAAACCGTTCAAAGATTATATCCTACAATGTGTGAAAAAATAATTTGGGAAGTATTACATGAAGATAATAATAATTTTTATTTTCATCCCTTAAAAATGGAAAGATTATTTATAAATTTATTTAGAAATTCAATTCAAGCTATCGATTACCGCTCAGGTAAGATAATTATCGAAATTAAAAGAAAGAGAAATTTTTGTCAAATTACAGTGGAAGACAATGGAGGGGGAATTCCTGAAGATATTATTGATAAGATTTTTGATCCATTCTTTACAGAAAGAAAAAATGGAGTTGGAACGGGACTCGGACTATCTGTATGTCATTCAATAATTAAAGAACACAATGGAAAAATAAACGTTAAATCATTCAATGGTAAGACAAAGTTTATAATTTCTCTACCCTATGATGAAATAGCTAAATGAAAAAAAGAATCTTAATAGTTGAGGATATCCATTCTATTCGACTTGCAATCTCTGATTTACTAAAACCTGAATTCAATGTATATTCCGCATCTTGTTATGACGAGGCAATTGATATTTTAACGGAAGTTAAAATAGAGCTATTGATTACTGATATAAAAATGCCAGGTAAATCAGGATTGGACTTGATTCAATATACCAGAAATTATTTTCCTGATACTCAATATGCCCTAATTACCGCTTACAATATTAATGATTACATACATTTTGCCAGAGAATATGCTGTCTGGAATATCATACCAAAATATTCCAGCTTAGATTTGGATTATATTTATGTAATGGTAAAAAAACTACTTTTTAATGACATATTTGGTATTGATAAATATTTTCCCGATATTTCCATCCAAAGAGCTTCCGATAAACTATTTGAAGTTCCCAATAACAAGTCATTGTTATACAGAACGATTAAATCAGATAAAGAACGAATGCATTATTGTGAAAGAATCGGGAAGGCTTTAGTCGAAAAAGGTGCACCCAAAATTATTCATCAAATCATTGAGGAATTAACATCCAATGCTATGATTAGGGCTCCGAGGGATCGTGAGGGAAACTCTAAGTATCAATATGAACTTCCATCTAGAGATTTAATTATCGCCTTAGAAAATATTACTCTTTCTGAAGTAGATTATTTTGAGATTGGATATGGTATTTATAATGATACCTATATAATCACAACTAGAGATAATTTTGGTGCATTAAAAAAAGAAGAGATACTACTTAGATTAGATCGTCATACAAAAATTGATCCGACAACAAAACTTCCCTTTGGGGTCAATGATTCTCATGGTAGGGGACTTTTTATTTGCCGGGAAGTGTCTGACCAAATTATTTTTAATATTCATAGGAGCTGTAAAACTGAGGTTATTTCGATTGTGGACAACAAAGAAAATAATGCTTTCAAATCTCTTTCTATTTTTGAGCTAGAATAAAATTAGAGATAGTATGAAACGATTGACAATTTACTTACCCATAAAAAGCTGTCCTTGTTAAGGAGCTGTAGCTCAGTTGGTTAGAGTGTCTGCCTGTCACGCAGAAAGTCGCGGGTTCGAGTCCCGTCAGCTCCGGTTATATAAACTCATCCTTTCTCTTCTTCAAGATAATCAAACCTAATTCTTCTAACTTTCTACCTATCTTTAAAATTTCATTTCTTGCCTGATTAATTTCACGCAATGTCACTTTTCCCCTCTGTTCCATTTCTTCAATTATATCGCTGGCTCTGTTTTGTGACATGGCTCCAAAGAAATGCCTCTTCATCTCATCCCCTGCACCTCTTAGGGCAAGAGTGAGCAGTTCATTCCCATTCAATCGGGTCAAAAGAGTTCTCATCTCTTTGTTTTCTAGATTAAGGATATCTTCAAATGTATAGAGCATATCTTTTACCTGGTGAGCTACATCGGGAGCTTCTTCGGTTATATTTCGAAGTATATTGTCTTCCACATCCTTGTCCATGTGGTTCAATATGTTAGCAAGGGATTGGGCACCTCCCGCTTCGGAGAGCTCGGATTTGTCCCTTTCTAGGTATCTCTTTTTTAAGACCTTGGCTATCTCAATAACCGCCTCTGGGTGTGATTTGGATGTGCTTGCCAGTTTCAGGGCTATTTTAGATTGATCTGCATGGGGAAACAATCGTAGGACATCCGCCGCTTTCTTGGGATGGATATAGGCTAGACTAACAGCAATTGTTTGGAGTCCTTCTCCTGATAAAAGGGAATATATAATCTTGGGATCAACTTCGTTTAAAAATTCAAAATCATTCTGAACATCTTTCTTTTCGATTTTTTTAAAGATTTCATCGGCTCGTTGCGAGCCTACACTTCTAGAAAGTAATTCCCTGGCGGTTTCCATTCCCCCACCCTGATTTCCCATCCCGGAAACAGTTTCTTTAAATTCATGTAAGATTTTTTCTTTTTCGATTTTGGAAACAGAGCGAATTCTACTCATCTCTGCGATTACTTCTTCAATCATCTTATCATCTAGATGGCTCATTACTTTGGCCGCTTCTTCTTTCCCCAGAGAAAGCAGGAGAACGGCAGCTTTTTTTGCACCCGGTGAACTCATTTTTAAACCCTGAATTTCCATACTATGAGACATAATAAGATCAATGGAAAAATTCAGTCAAGCAAATTTATTCACAACAAATTGGATGGTTGTCACGCCATTAAAATAATTTTCTTCTAGAACGCCCCAGAGATCGAGAGAGGACTTCATGGAGAGAATCTGATTGAAACTGGAGGCATCATTCCAAACAATACCCTTGATTTTGGCACTAGCTTTGGGAATAGAAAATCGAACGTGGGTCCCATCTCCCAAAAAGCGCAGACTATTTATTTCTGCTCCCTTTACAGAAAGAAGGGGCAATGGATTTCCCTGTCCAAATGGTTCAAAGATTGTTAATTCATTATAAAGCCTTTCTGTCAGTTGTTCAGGAGAGAGAGAAAAAATTGACTTTTTACTAATGTCTATTTCGGGAACATTTAAAAGCCAATTGTCGGCAACCGATATGAGCCTTTTTTCTAGCTCGGGAATATTTTCAATTTTTATAGAAAATCCTCCTGCTTCCGGGTGGCCCCCAAAATGCTCCAGCATCTCGGAAACCATATTCAATAAATCAATTACATTTTCTTTTCCGTATGACCGCACACTTCCCCTAGCTTTTCCATGATCGGGAGTTAAAAAAACTACCGGACGCTTGTATCTTTCCACTAATTTTGAAGCAACAATCCCTGATACACCCGGCTCCATGTCGGGCTCATAACAAAATATAATCTTGTTTGTAGTACGATCGGGAATTCTTTCGAAATACTTATCTGTACGAAAAATATTTCTCTTGGTTCTTTCTTTTCTCTCTTTATTTAAGGAGATTAAATCCTCGGAATGTTTTTCAGCCTCGGAAGGTTTTTGTGTTAAAAGTAGAGAAAGAGCAGTTTCTGTTTTTCCCATTCTACCCGCGGCATTTAAGATTGGTCCGACAGTCCATCCAAGGTCTTTAGACAGGACCTTTTCACTTCTCATTCCTGATTTGGTGAGTAAGGCTCTAAGACCTATTCTTTCGGGATGACCTACTCCAATGACTCTCTGAAAAGTCTTCATACCATTTTTAACGATGATTCTATTTTCCCCCAATAAGGGCATCATATCAGTGATTGTTCCAACAGAGGATAGATCAAGTAAATCAAGGGTAGAACTCAGTATTTGTGAATGATTACCGATTATTTTTTGGTAATCAATTTCAGAATAATTCAAACTATTTGGATCAAAAAAAAGGGAGTCTGTCCTCTTCTCCTCAACAAAGACCTCAGCACATTTTAATGCTAATATAAGCTTCATGGATAGTACAGAAGTGCAAATTCTTTTTTCGGGATATTCTGAATCGGCTCTCTTGGGATTTACCAATTTACAATTTGGAATTTTTTGAGGTATCTCATGGTGATCCAAAACAATCACTGTAATACCTTTATCCGCAAGTAAATTTATTTCATCATAATTGGATGTTCCAAAATCTAGAGTGATTAATAAATCGGGATTTAATGAAGTTATGGTTTTCATAACCGTATCACAAAGTCCATAATCATCATTCGCAGAAGATGTTTTAACTGTTAATTTTCCACCCAATTCATTCACTTTTTGCCTAAAATAAATGGCTAGTAAGCAGGTTGATGAAACACCATCCGTGTCACGATCTCCATAAAGTAGAATGTGTTTTTTCTCAATTAGAGCTTTATTAATTTCTTGTATTGCACCATATATATCTGGGAGTAAAAAAGGAGAATGAGTCCTGGAAAATTCCGAGGAGAGAAATTCGTCCCACTGTGACTCGTCTAGATTCAAATTCAAAAGATAATTGTATTGAATATCAGTGAGATCTTTGCGTTTTGATTTAATTAATTCGGATACACTCGGTCCGTGTGCGTAATTGTTTTTATCCAATTCTTACATTGCACAGTTACCGGTAAACTTACTTCCTGACTCCATTTGTAGGAGAGGAGATTTTATATCGCCGATAATGACTCCAGTTTTTCCAACTTCTATCTTTTCTTTTGCTTCTATGTTACCTTTGATAGTTCCATTTGCTTTCAGACTATTTACATAAATATCCGCATCGATAACACCAACGTCATCGACAATTAATTCACCAGTTGCCTCGATTGTCCCTTTTATATGACCCCGGACGCGCAAAGAAGTTTGAAATTTAATATTACCTTTAAATACTATATCATCACTGATGACTGTGTCTGTTTGTTCATCACTCATAATTAATCCCTCCACAGTAGCATATCTAAAACTTCTAAGTTTTGAAAACTAGAATTTTAGTAAGCCGCTACGAGAATTGTTTCAATTTCATTTTTAGGAAGCTCTCGAGAAAGGGAATCCAAAAAGGGAAATGCCGCGGCAGTAGATGCAATGCTTGGCAGTTCTATTTTTTTGACTTCATATTCGGAGAGTTTTTGAGGAATTTTAAGTTCCAGATAGATTTTTCTGACACCTTCTACCGCCCGAATCGCCGCTTCAATGATAGAAATATCATTTGTATCCTCATCTAAAGATTTGGCTATCATAACATATTTATTGGCAGAAGAAGTTAAATTGTACTCCATAACATGGGGAAGAAAAATTGACATAGCTTGAAATACATCGAGCTTTGTCATACTTGCTGCGGCCAAAGAGAGTGCAAAACAAATTCCCAAGCTACTGACAGATTGTGATACCCCTGCTAAGAGTGATGCAGAATAAAGTGCGTTTTTTGCCCCAATATTTTTGGGATCCCGAATAGAAGGAATGATATTTTTAGCTACCAATTCAATGGCTCTCAAGGAAGAAGAATTAGTGATATCATTGGCATATTTTGATAAAATGGAATCAATTGCCGCGGCTAAAATAGATGTTCCCGTCTTGGCTGTATCGGAAGAGCTCATGTGAAGACCAATTTTTGAATCCACTATGATAAGTTCAGGAAATAAATGTTGATTAGCGTAATACTTTCTCATTCCATCTCTCTCATCGAGAACAAAACAAAAAGGAGAGCATTCAAGCCCCATGAGAGGCATTATTGGTATTACAACTAATGGAATGGGTTTTTTCTTGATGGGCTTGTTTCCTAAAATCAATTCATCTGCAAAAAGATCATTGGTAGCCAGCACAGAGATAATCTTTGCTGCATTTACGGATTCATAGGATCCATAGGCAATGATACAATTTACTTGAGCCTGTCTTGCGAAATGTGCTGCCGTATCTAAATCCTTTAAGGATGCCGCAACTTCAATGTCATCATAAATGACCACACCATCTGTCGTTTTTTCGATACTTTTTTTTATTACAAGAAGATCGGTAGTGTTGTGCATTTCCTTTTGAGTCGTCACAATCAAAACACGATTACCTATATTTTTAATATAGCTACCGCATTTTGGACCGCAATCCAACTCAATATGCATTTTCGAAGGAAAATGATAATTTACCCAATCAGGAAGTACTGGCATTAAAGATTCCGATATTTAGAGATCAGGTTTTTTTAGGTTAACTTATAAAAAACATGACCTCTAAAAAATGATTATTTTTCCAATAAAGAATCTAAGATTTTGTCTGCGGATTTCTCTGCCATCTCTTCGGAAATAACATCATAATCACCCCGTTGTAGCTTTTCCTTAACTTCTCTGAGTTTTTCTACCCTAGAAGAGTCCTCTTCCATTGAAAGTGCAGATAATGTGAATTGCTTAACATCTGAAATTAGCTTGTTTTCTTGGGATATTTCTTTTGCCGCTGGAGAAATAGAAATTTTATCGTTAGATGATACAGAATCAGAACCTTTGAGTGGAGATGTTTTCTTTACCTCTGGAGATTGCCCGAAGTTTTTAATTTTATCTATTAACATGTTATGTATACACCTCTCTTAATCGAAAATATCGGTAGATATGGAATTTGCTTTAGCCATTTTTTTTAGATGATTATTTATCAGAATCACAAATTCTCCTTTTTCTTTAAATTGCGGAGGCTCATCAGAATTGGGATTCCACACTAGAATCTCCTCGAAAACCTTTGTCAGCTCTCTTCCAATTAAAATTTCCGAATGGGGGTAAATCTCCCTGGTCATTCGAAGAGTCTCTCTAATTTTATATACAGATTCATAGTACACAATTAAACATTCTTTTGTCGAAAATTCTTCGAGATCTTTTTGCTTTTTTCCCTTTTTCTCAGAAAGAAATCCTAAAAATACAGTTGGGTTGGTCTGAGAACCGCTCACGGATAGGATGGCAGAAAGAGCGCTTGCCCCGGGAATCGGAATGGATTGAAAGCCCCTCTCTCTAGCCTCCCGAACCAATCTGGATCCGGGATCTGAGATTCCGGGGGTTCCCGCATCGGAAATATAGGAAATATTTTTTCCCTTATCCAAGATTTCAAAGATCCAATCAAAGCCTGTTTCTCGGGTGGATGCATATAGGGGAGCCGTTCTGGTTTCGATTTGGTAACGAAAGAGCATTTTTTTGGAATTACTGGTGTTTTCACAGAGAATTAATTCGGAATTTTTCAAAATTTCCACTGCTCGAAAGGTTATGTCTTCCAGATTCCCAATGGGAGTGGCTACGATATAGAGACTACCCCTGGCACTCAAGGATTACAACCTGGAGGGGATACTCCCGAGGGACACTCGCAACCCGTCATCTCATATTCAGTTACCTTGCATGGATTACAAATAGTTCCCACGCTGCATGTTTTTTGCTCGGCAAGGGTGCAGGTCGAAACATTGCAATAGCTTGGATTACAGGAGGTTCCCACAGGGCATTTTCCGGGATATACACTGGCACAGCCCACAACGGGCACGGAAGGATTGGAAATCACGCCATTATTGAAGACTGCACGCAAAGTAAAAGTATAGGTTTCACAGTGCTGAAAGGGATAAATGCCTGGAGGTGGGATTCTATTGGCGATTTTTCTTCTTTTTTCGCGTATGGCATCCGTTGAGGCTTCTGTGGTTGTGTGGGGAAAGGAAGGAGTGATTCCATTCTCCGCATAGATGGAAGCCCCGAGTTGGGTATCTGCCAAAGAAGGCTGGGCAGAAGTGATGGAAAGATTGTATCCAACAAAATTTTGCTCGGTATTGGTCACAAAGTATTTTAAAACAAACTGAGGTTTAAAAGGCAATTTATCTGATTGCCCTGTGGGAACGGCGGAAGATGGAATAGGAATTTCATAGATAGGGATGACCCCCGCCACCTGAGGAACTCCCGGGGGATTGAAAAATATAAAGGGTATTGCTGGTGTATTGGTATTGCTTCCGCAGGTATTTATGAAAAATAACAAAAGTAAAAAAAAAATATTTTTATCAATAAACCGACCCATTTACTCCAGTTTTGAAGTTTTAAAGAGTCTGTCAATTCTGAAAAAAGATTATTTTTAAGTAGATTTTATGTACTACAACATATTCACTTCGAGAAATTCATTATCCACACAAAAAAATAAAACTAATCAGCCCTTTAAAAAGATTATACTTTTTTTTAGCAACTAATGATAAAATTATGGGGAACCTGATAGAGTAGAGTTTAGCCTTTTAGTCAGCACATAACTCTATGATTTTGGTCAAAATAATAACTAACAAAAAGAATTACTTTACATAGAATTTGAAAAATAAATAATTATAGCATATATAGGTAAATATAATGAAAAAATTTGAAATCAAATATCTAATTCTTCTGTGGACATTTACCCTATTCTCTTGTATTCAGCCGGATTATCTGAGTATTGATCCCAAGAATCCAAAATCATATTATACTTCTTATTTATTGAGTTTACTAAAAGTGAAAGATGAATACCCCACTACAGTTGAAACTTCCACTACAGTTGAAAATTACAAAACGACCTGTACATCATCATTCGGAACTGGCGTGGCAGATTTTGTATCTAAAACATTTAAATGTGTTACGGTAACTGTAAGTGGTACAAATTATGTATTCAAAACTTCCTCCTTACCGACTTACAAAAGTTATTACTGGGGTAGTACAAGTGCTGGATATGAGAGTTCATTATATAAAAACTCTACTAAATCTAACTATGGAAACCCAAACAAAATTTTAGCCCAAAATCATACTATCACTGTTCCGATTAATAACACAACTACTACTGCTCCAACATCCGCTTCTGGTGCTATCGGTGTTACTACAAATGGTATTGTTATATATAACGACCAAGCGGCTCCAGGAGACTCCCTATCAACCGAATACTATACCTTTGATACATCCCAGGGTCACCCAACAAGTACAGGTTCTTATCATTATCATGTGGAGCCACCAAAAATTACCAACACCGACTCAGCCTTAGTAGGGATAGCAATGGATGGTTATTTGATCTTTGGTAAATTGCATGATACAACCACAAGTAATACTTTTAATTTTTCTCTAGCCGCTACAAGTAGTACTACAAAATGCACAAGTAATCCTACAACTTTACCAACTACCTGGGCATACAAGTCCAATTATGAGACAAACACCTCCCACACAGCCGGAACAAATGAATACCACTACCACGTAAACAATGGTAGCGAAGTGAATGGAATAATTCTCTCAACAAAATTGATCGGTACAGCCGGAACTTCTCAGTAGGAATTCTTCTTTTTCTCACTGCAAATTAAGTATAAAAATGGAGTAAGAAAAATTTTTTTTCCAAAAGCCTACCCTGTAAATCACTCAATTTTTTATTTCTTTTTTTTTAGACACTATTTCTCATTAGAATTAGAATAATTCTAATTCTAAATTTGTGTTAGAAAATGTTTTGTCGTACACTGGGGTGTGATGGATTCTAATAGAAATAACCGAAAAACGTACGACAAACTGATTAAAGTAAAGCTATTACAGAATTATATCTTAGGTAGTTCTTTATATAAGTCAATAAAAATGTTTTTATTGACTTATTATTAACCAATTAACTCAAGGGTAGTCTAGTAGTAATAAGAAATAATTTATTACTGAAAATTATTATTTTAATCCAGTTTTTATCAAGATTTTTATTGACAATATTAATTATAATT
>CANGZW010000048.1 GCA_947458405.1 Leptospiraceae bacterium | reverse complement strand
TCTGATGTAGTTCAGTCCTATGCAGGCGGTATAAAAATAGATACATTATTTATCGATGAGGGATTTGGAAGTCTTGATCAAGAATCCTTAGAGTTAGCTATTAGAGCATTGGTGGACTTACAAAATACAGGTAGAAGTATAGGAATTATCTCTCATGTAACTGAGCTAAAGGAACAAATAAAACTTCAGATAGATGTTTTAAGTACAAAAATTGGTAGTACGATTAAAATGAAAAAAAGTATCAATTAATTAAAGAAAATTCGGTTGTTGAATATTTGTTTACTTCTAATATATAACTTTTATCAAAGATTTGTTCTTGAATATATGGTAAATCACTATAAATCATTTCAGCATGTTTCCATTTATAAATTTCATTTGATTTTTTTATAATTAATCTCTCGTTATGGATTGCTTCACTTATACTTCTTAAGTTTTTTTTATTAAAAGAATTTATAATAGAAATAAATTCACCTTCAACCTGTGGATCTACATATTTGAAGTATTTATGAAATAAAATTGCATCATGAAAATATTCAGGAACATTATATACTCCATGTGATCCCAACTTATCAGATAATATTTTTATAAAGTAAGTGATTTCTTTAAAAATATTTAATCCTGGAAAATCTTGTCCCTTAAATAAATCTTTATGTTTTGAATTTTTAAAATTAATATTTTGTGTTAATAACCAATCAATAAAAACTAATTTCATAGTTTGATTTACTTTTTTAAAATAATAATCATCAACTTTTAGCCTCATGTGAATTAATATTTCACCTTTGTTATTTTTAATATAGATTCTATTATCTAAGTAGGACAGAACTACAATTTCTAGAATTGTGCCTACATAACCACGCCTAGAAAGAATTGTCCAAATACCTGATTCTTCTAATAAATCCTGTATTTCCTCTTTATGAAATCTTCCAAAAAAAAGCTTGTTTCCTTCTCTAACTGAGGAGAATTCTGTTGATATATCACCTAAGTTTAGTTCGAAATTTTCTGGAATATAAGAAAAGCTACTCTTTTTATCACTTTTACCAAAGAAATCCATTTTATTTCCTATGAAACACTCTTGCAGTATTAAAATGTATCAAAACTGTATCTGACGTATTACGTGCATATCCACCTGCAGTAAGTACTACAACTTTTGAATTATTTTTTATAGCAAAATCTTTTACTTTTTTATCTCGCTCTATTAATCCATATTTTGTTATTTTTAAACTACCCAGTCTATCATCCTCATAGGGGTCCGCTCCAGCGAGATAATAAATTAGATCAGGCTTAAATTGACTCTCTATTTGTTTTAATGATTCTGTTAATATTCTTAAATATTCTGAGTCACTACATGAATCTCTCAAACCAATGTCTAGTGTAGATAATTCTTTTTTAGGATAAATACTTTCCTGGTGCATTGAGAATGTGAATACATTTTCATCCTTATTAAATATTTTAGAATTTCCATTTCCTTGATGAACATCTAAATCTATAATTAGTATTTTTTTATTATTATATTTTTTTTGGTATTTCTTAATAGCGACTGCAACATCATTCAAATAACAGAATCCTTCGGCATGATCAGCATAAGAATGATGATACCCTCCTCCTATGTTGTACACAAAGTCATAATTTTCAGTTAACTCTGTAGCTAGAAGAGTTCCTCCAACTCCATACAAAAAAGTTTCTAATATAGAGTTATTCAAAGGAAGTTCCGAATTTTTAGTAGAATTGGTTATCTTTAAAGAAAAAAGATCTTCGAGGTAATCTTTTGTATGTACTAATTCTAAATCGATTTTTTCGGCTGGTTCGGGATGTAAAAATTCGAGATTTAACATCTCTTCATCCATACTAATTAAATTATATAATTGTTCGTATTTTATAGCGGGAAAAACATGACCCCCTAATTCTAAATTATACTTATGAGAATAAACAAATGCTATATTATTATATTCTATATTCTTTGGCTTAAATAAATCCTGTAAAATATTATTAATTATGTCAAACATATTTATTTACCTCATATATTATACATTTTTTTTAGTAGTACTTTTCTTAAATCAGGAGACACTGCATTTAATAAATCAAAATGAGAACGTAAAATTGATTGATAAATAGAAACAAATTCCTTTTCGGAAGCAATCTCATTATTAAATAAAGATACTTCTGTTTTCTTATCCAAAATGTAATACAAATCAGATTTAATCTTTAATAATTCCAAAACTTTTTCTTTTTCACCTGGTGCAAATTTATTTTCTTTATCAAAATTTATTAAATAATTTTTTAAGTAATCAAGTCCATCTAATTCCCTTTGCCTAAATAAATTATAGTTTTTCTTCAGTTCCGCTTTCTCTGGATTAGATAGATTCAATTTTTTTATACAAACAATTTGAATGTATCTTATATTTCCCTCTTCATTGCTAGCTGATTCAATTTCCTTAATAGGATAATTTTTTAATTCATTAAAATTTTGAGGAACTAATTTAAATGGTTCAAGATTACTTTTTGTATTACAATCATTTATATTTTTAAACTTAGAATCCCATTTATAAATTATTATTGGGCTTGAACTTAATTCAATAATAGGAAGTGTAAAGAATATTAAAAAAATTATGCATTTTAAGATATAATATGATTTACTTTTCAAAATTTTTTACACCCCATTAAATTCAATTATTTTAAGGGAAATATATAAAAACAAGAATAAAATTATAATTTCAAAATTGATTGAATTTAGGAATAAAGAGTGGATTTCTCTGTATTTATTATAAAATAGGCTTAGAGTTTTTATAAAAATGAAATTACTTGATTTAAATGAAATAGAGAACTTTGTAATTTTAGATAATTTCAACTCTACTTCTAATAATCAAATACTATTTACAAATCCAATTGAAATAATTAGTACAACAGATTTATCCGAAATAGAAGAAATTTTTTCTAAAATAGAATATTTTTTAAAGAATAATTATTATGTTGTTGGATATTTTACTTATGAAGCCGGTCTAAAATTTTTAAAAAAGAAATTTGAATTCAATAAATCCAATGATTTGTTATGTAATTTTGGAATCTTTAATAATTATACTGAGATCAATTTATTTAACTCATCTCGAACTTTAGAAGAAAATATTACTTTAGAAAATTTTTCTATAAATATAGATAAGAAACAATATATAGATTCAATCAATTTATTAAAAGAGAAAATTCTTAAGGGCGAATTATATCAAATCAATTATACTTTTGAAATACAATTTCAATTGAATAACACATTAACAGAAATCTATACTAAAATTAGAAATAATTTTAGAACAAATTTTTCTTCCCTACTAAGATTAAATAATAAAGAAATCCTATCCTTTTCGCCTGAATCTTTTTTTTATTTAAAAGATGGTATAATGAAAGTCAAACCAATGAAAGGTACAGGAATCTATCAAGAAAATTCTGATATATTTTCTGAAAAAAATAAAGCTGAAAACTTAATGATAGTAGATTTATTACGAAATGACTTAGGTCAAATTTCTATTCCCGGTACTGTAAAAATCAATAATTTATTAACAAAAGAAATATATGGAAATATTGAACAATTGACTTCTGAAATAAATTCTAAATTAAAACCAAATATAAACTTTTATACTATTTTTCGGTCTATATTTCCATCTGGCTCAATTACAGGAGCTCCAAAGGAAAAGGCTATGGAATGGATTAAAAAGTTAGAGTATAGAAATAGAGGTGTATATACTGGCAGTATAGGATATTTCTCTCCAAATGGAGAAGCAAATTTTAATGTAGCCATTCGGACTATTGAAAAAGAGGGAAATACATTTAAGATGGGAATAGGAAGTGGAATTGTCTATGATAGTAACCCAGAATTAGAATGGGAAGAGTGCCACCAGAAAGCATTTTTTTTGTATAAATCTTTTAATTTTCATTTATTTGAATCGATTTTATTTAAAAATAATAAATATTTTTTCAAAAAAAATCATCTTGAGAGACTAAAAAAATCATCCTTATTATTATTTGGACACTTTGACTATTTATCAATAGTTAATAAATTAAATTCATATATAATTAAAGAAAACATTTCTCATAAAGTAAAAATAAAATACTTCAATGATAAATCTATTGAAATTGAGCATTTTACTATTTCAAAAAAAGTCAATAATATTCAATTAATTAAAATTTCTGAAGTAAAAGTTAATTCTAAAAATTTTTTACTTCAGCATAAAACAAGTTTTAGAAAAATTTATGATGATGAGTATTTAAAAATTAAATCTTTTTATATAGATAGTATTTTTTCAAATGAAAAAAATGAAATAACAGAGGGATGTATATCTAATATATTTATTTTAAAAGATAATGAATATCTTACTCCTCCTTTAATGTGTGGATTATTGCCTGGAATTTACAGAAACAAATTATTGAGTAAGTTTCCCAAAATTTTTAAAGAAAAAATAATCTATACTGAAGATTTATTAAATGCAAAAAAAATATTTATTTGTAATTCAGTAAGAGGAATAATTCGGGTACGACTACATGAAAATTAAAATTACAGAAGTATCACCTAGAGATGGACTTCAGAATGAATCAAAAATAGTAAGCACAGAAGAAAAATTATTATTTATAAATAAATTAATGGAATCAGGACTAGAACACATTGAAGTAACTTCTTTTGTAAGAAAAGATAGAATTCCTCAGTTATCTGATTCCAATGAACTTTCTCAACTACTTACAGATGATATAAAATCTAAATCTTCAGTCCTTGTTCCCAATTTAATTGGATATGAAAATGCTTTAAAAAATGGATACAAAGAAATCGCTATTTTTACAGCTGCATCTGATAGTTTTACAAAAAAAAATATTAATATGAGTATAAAGGAATCAATTAAATCATTTGAAGATATTTCTAAAAGGGCTCTCATTGATGGAATAAGAATTAGAGTATATATTTCGACTGTATTATATTGCCCTTATGAAGGTTATATTAATCCTTCTAAGGTACTAGAAACTATTAATTTACTAGAAAATTTTTTACCCTATGAGATTTCATTAGGTGATACAATTGGTGCTGGAGTTCCTAGTGATACAGAAAAACTTTTAAATTTACTACTTAATAAATATCCATCTAACCTATTTGCTGGACACTTTCATGATACATATGGAATGGCAATAGCAAATGTAGCTAAATCAATTGAATTAGGCATTAGATCATTTGATTCTTCTTCAGGAGGATTGGGTGGTTGCCCCTATGCAAAAGGGGCAAGCGGAAATCTTGCAACTGAAGATTTATTATATTTTTTAATTAAATCTGGATATGAAACTGGAGTCTCCTTAGAAAAAATAATCTCTGCAAGTAATTATATTAGAAAGATCTTAAATAAAGATATATCATCAAAAACATTTCAGGCATTAATCCCTAAAATAGAAGAGAACTAAGCTTTCTTCGATAGTTAAAAAGCTCTTCATCATCAGGATTTAAAAAATAAAAACAAGCTAGAAGTGGATCTTTAACATCTTTACGACTATTGTATGGTGTATTTTCAATAACCGAGAGATACTTATCTAAGATAATTATTTTTTTGGAGCCATTCAAATCCTGTAAATTTTTTAATGCATCTTTTTCTTCGATGAACTTTTCAAATAATAATCTTTCTTTAGAAAAAGTAGAGGCCTCATCCGGTATTTCTTTTAAAATTGAAATACAATCATCTTTTTTTCCTCCCTTTTTTACAAGTGCTTTGAAAGCAATCCATAGATATTCATCTTTTTTTTCGGGAGATTCCTTTTCACTTTTTAATTTCTTTAATAAATCAAGAGGTTTTTCTAAAGCGAGTTTTTCATAAGGATCATGAACTACTATCTTTTCAATATATTTTTCTAAAAATACACGAATATCTTTTTCTTGTTTCACACCTGTAAATTGATCTTGAATTTTACCTTGAACAATTAATTTTACATCAGGAATACTATTTATTTTAAACAACATAGCCAATTGTTGGCTTTCTTCAGTATTAACTTTTGCTAATATAAATGCTCCTGCAAATTCTTTTTCTAATTTATCTAAAACAGGAGAAAGAACTTTACATGGATTACACCACTCTGCCCAAAAATCCACAAGAACTGGTTTTTCAAAAGAAGCATCTACTACTTTTTCTTTAAAGTTATTTTCTGTTATATTTATAGCCATTTTAATTTCCTAATTTATTATTAAATATTTTTGTTATAATATAATTTTTTGGTGTATTCCCTTAGATGAATAGGTAAATTTTCAATTGGATAAGTTCCATTTATAATTTCACTAGCCCTATATGGCCATTCTAGATCATTATTTAAATTAACAAAATCTTTTATAAATGGTATTACATATTTTATATTTTTAATATACTCTTTTTGAATTTTTTCTAAATTGTAATCACTGGTTTCAACTAAAAAATCTAATAAATCATAAATTTCTTCATCATTACGTCCCTTTCTTCTATTTTTAAGGGAATTTATAATATTATGTTTCTCTAAAATAACATCCATGTTTCAAAAGCTTTCAATTTTTATTAAATTTTTCTTGTATTTTTATTCTCAAATTACTAAAATTTCTGTCAAGATGTAATTGTTGACACGAATTGAAAGTATTTAAAGATCAAAAAAAAGGATACTTATGAACACTTTAGAAAAGATTTTTTTAGCGAACCCAAGAGGATTTTGTGCCGGTGTAAAATATGCAATCTCATACGTAGAAACTCTAAAAGATACTCATAAAAATGATAATATCTATGTTAGAAAAGAAATTGTTCATAATAGAAGAGTTGTATCGGATATGGAGAACAAAGGAATTAAATTTATAAATGAGTTAGGGGAGGCTCCAGATGGTTCAATTGTAGTTTTCAGTGCACATGGAGTTTCACCTGAGGTAGTAAATTTTGCCAAAACTCATAATATGAGAATTGGAGATGCGACTTGTCCATTAGTAACTAGAGTTCATAAAAAAGCAAAATCATATAAAAGCACTTATCAAATAATCTATATAGGTCATAGAGGTCATGATGAAGCCATTGGTACTATGGGTGAAGCAGAAATGCATCTTGTAGAGTCAGAAGAGGATGTTATAAAATTAAAAAATATCTTAGATAGTAATAAACCCATAACTTACTTAATGCAAACGACTCTTTCCATTAATGATACTAAAAAGATAGTTGATAAGATTTCTGAGATTTTTCCAAATGTAGAGCATCCAGAAAAAGATGATATTTGTTATGCTACCACAGAAAGACAGGAATCCGTATCACAAATGTTAAATGAAATATCTGCAATGTTAGTTATTGGATCAGAAAATAGCTCTAACTCAATGAGATTATTAGAACTTGCTCAAAAAACAAAAGAATTTTCATTTAGGGTTGCTAATGCTGAGGAGTTGGATAAATCATATATTGACAAAAATAATATAAAAATTTTAGGTATTACAGCTGGAGCATCTACTCCTCAAATTTTAGTTGATGAGATTATAATTAAATTAAAGATTTTTTATCCTAATGTAATTGTAGAAGATTTTCCTAATTCAAGAGAGGATATGATGAAATTTAAATTACCCAGAGAACTATTAAAATAGAAATAGGTTATCTTTAAATTCTCCTAGATAATTTATGTGTCCCATTTTTCTCCCTGAGATTACCTCTTTTTTTTGATAAAGATGAATATAATACTCACTGTTTTCGATTAATTTTTTTAAAGTTTCTTTCTCTTTGAAAAATTCATCTCCAACCATATTTTTCATAACTGATGGAAAAGTCTTTAATGATAAATCATCCACAATTCCTGTAAGACACAAAACCTGTAAATCAAATTGAGAAAAATTAGCAGAATCCATTGTAAAATGACCAGAATTGTGAGGTCTGGGTGCAAATTCATTACCCAATAATAGATCATCTTTTAAGAAAAATTCTAATCCTAATACTCCTATATAATCAATTTTTTCTAATAAATTTTTTGTGTGTTCCTCGGCTTCTTTTTTTAATTTTTCTGATATATTTGCTGGATGTATAGTTAAATCTAATATATGATTTTTATGTATATTCTTCGATGCAGGATATGTTACTATTTTTCCATTTGGAAATCTAGCACCAATTACAGAAATTTCTATATCAAAGGGTACCTCCTCTTCCAAAATATGATCAAAATTAGTAATCGAAATTAAATCAGTTAAAAACTCTTCCCGGGTACTATATTTTCTCTGACCTTTTCCGTCATACCCAAATTGATTTGTTTTTAATATTGCAGGAAATTTTATATCTGATAATTTATTTATATCTGTAAATTTTCCCTGCAATGAAAGAAAATTTGTAACAGGAATACCAATTTTTCTAAAAAAGTTTTTTTCTGTTTCTCTATTATTGGAGATTCGTATAACTTTCGGAGAAGGAAAAACACGTAATCCTTCAGTCTCAATATATTCTTCAATAAATAATAAGGCCTCTTCGGGAATATTTTCAAATTCAAATGTCAAAGCATCGACACTATCTAAAAACTCTCCTAATTTATTGAGGTCGGTATATTTTCCTACAAATTCAGTTGCACCTGCATATTTAGTGGGTGAATCAAATATAGGAGAATAACAATGAACTTGGTACCCTAATTTTGCCGCTGAATGAGTAAACATTCTCCCCAATTGTCCACTTCCCATCACCCCCAGTATTGAGGGAGGGTATATAGGCCTGTAAATCATAATAGATCATCCGTTTTACTCAAGGCAGAAAGTTTTATTTCTTCTCTATAATCTTCTAATTTAGATTCTAAATCTTTATTTTTCAAAGATAATATTCGTATGGCTAATAAGCCTGCATTTATCGCACCTGAACTGCCAATAGCGAGGGTACCCACCGGTACTCCTGCTGGCATTTGAACTATAGAATATAAACTATCAATTCCAGAAAGAGCCTTTGAAAGAACCGGCACTCCTAAAACAGGAAGAGTAGTCAAAGAAGCAATCATTCCAGGTAGATGAGCAGAACCACCTGCTCCAGCGATAATTATTTCAATACCCAAGCCCCTAGCCTTCTTTGCATATTCAAACATAAATTCGGGAGAACGATGAGCAGAAACAATTTTTTTCTCATACTTTACCATAAATTTATCAAGAATATTGGCACATTCTTTCATTGTCTCCCAATCGCTAAATGATCCCATTACTATTGAAACTTTTAGTTTATTTTCATCAATCAATTGCTTTCTCCAGAGCTTCTACAATTCTTTCCATTTTCATGGATCTAGATCCTTTCACTAGTATCACATTTCCTTTCTTGACAATATCTAAAACTTTGTTTACCAATTCATTTATGTTTTCAGCATTATTTTCGAAATGATATGAATTTTTAGAATTTTTATTATATTCAGTATAAATATGAATGGAATCACTTCCAAAAGTAAATAGACCACTTATATTCCTTTTAGAACAATAATTACCTATTTCTTTATGATATCTCTTAGAAAAATTACCTAACTCTTTCATATCACCTAAAATAGCATATGAATTGTTTTCTCCTGCGATCTGAATTAAAGAATCAATAGATGATACCATAGAATCTGGATTTGCGTTGTAAGTATCATCAATAATTTTAATACTTCTTTCTATTAAAACATTACGTTTATTAGCTGATTTATATTTTTCAAGACCTTCGAAAATTCCATCCTTATTAAATCCCTCATTGACTAAGAGTTCAATGGATCCCACTAGATTATCTAGTACTTTTTGAACAGGCAAATTCCAATTGATTTTTTTATTGAAAATTTCTAATTCAAAACCTGTTGAGGATTTATCTAATACTTTTAAATACTTTGAATTGGCTACTGAAAAAGTATAAAAATTCGATTTATATTTTTTGGATTTATTAATAAAAATATCTTTATATTCTATATCACCCGGAAAGTAAACATTCTGCCTATTTATTCCCTCTATTATTTCTGCTTTGGCTTTAGCGATATCTTTGATAGATCCTAAATTTTCAATATGACATGGACCAACATTAGTTACCAAAACCGAATGAGGATTTACGAGATTGACCATTCTAGATATTTCATATCTATGATTCATTCCAAGCTCTAATACACACACTTTAGTATTTTTATTAATTCGAAATAATGTAAATGGAAGACCGATTTCATTGTTATAATTTTTTTCTGTAATTACTAGATTATCATCTCCTAAATAAGATACACACTTACCTATAATTTCTTTGGTTGTAGTTTTTCCACTTGAACCTGTAATACATATTATATAAGGAAAAAAACGATTCCTATGAAATTTTGATAACTTTCCTAAGGCTTGGAGTGTATTTCTAACTTCAATCCCTTTATTTAATTCTTCTGGTGACAAAAATGATAAAAATTCGTTTTTCTTTTCAAATAAAAAGGATGTAGCCCCTTTTTCTAATGCATTTTTAATAAATTGATGACCATCTCTATTTCCCCTTAAAGGAATAAAAAGAGACCCTTCTCTGGCTTCTTCTGAGGATGTTGTAATACTATTTAAATCTCCTTTAATATTAAAATTGGGTTTGTCACCTTTAAATAAATTAAAAATTGTTTGCAATGAATACTCAAATTTTTCAATCATTTCTTGCATACCTTCTCATAAATAGAATTACCTTCTTTTTTTCGTTTTTCAAAATAATTATTTAATTCTTCGTTAACTGTATCTTCAGCTTTTGAAAATATTTCTTTAAATTCAATTAATGTATAGTTTTTCAGTTCTTTTGAATCTGATTCCATGCTCTGCTTATTGTAAGAATCAAATGCCAGATTTAAATTTTCGGGTCTATTCTTCTTTAGAACTTTATAAATATTGTAAAAATCCTGCAATTTTACTTTATAATCATAACCTATATGATCTAAGGCTCTAAATAAATATTTATATTTATAATATATATTTTTATAATTTTTTTGAGCATGAATCCATTGCTCTATTATTGCAGTTTCATTCTCGTTTTCCAGATATATTTTATAATAATCTGGATATTTTTGTTTCAATTCTTTAGAAAATATTTCTTCTCTATCTATCACCCACTTTCTAATTGATCCAGCTTGAAGATAATAAGCTGGATTATTAAGAGCAATAAAGAAAAAATTATATCTTAAAGCACTACTATAATTGTTGGATGAGTTCATCGTAGAAGGCATGAGTTCGATAAACTCATTTAAGGATTCTTTAGATTCAATTAAATTAATCTTATATTGTTTTGAATTCTTATCAGGTAAAACAAAAATTCCAGAACATAACTTTTTCCATTCATTTTCGGATATAGAATTTTCGTCATCAGATTTACCGATTCCTTCATATTCTCTCAACAATATAACCTGTGTTGTCTCTAGAGAAGTATAGAATACACATTCTTTTAACTCTAAACCCTTGAATCTTTTGCAAGGCAGAATATCTAAAGGATTCATCAGTATAGACATGAGTAAAGTTTTTTCTGGTTTAGGAATCAAAGACTTAAGATAATTATTTGCATTATCTAATTTGTCATACGAAACACTCATATCTATATCTTTGAGAGCATTTGAAGTATTTATATCATTTAAATTTCTTGCTGATCCGGTTGGAATAGCTCCAAAAAGTATCACAATACAATTTGCAATAAGGTTACGAGCTTTTTGTAGATTTAAACTTTTTTCAATATTTTTAGGATTATCACTGATTACTAACTTACCTTGAATATCTTCCCATGAATTTGATTCTATTTCAAATTTGATAAAATTTGTTATACTTCCAATTTTATCCCTATTTGAACAAAAATCTTTATCTAAATTTTCCGGAATATTTGAAAAGGAAGAATTCCTAATTGTTAAGTTACAGGTAAAAAAGAGGAGTATAATAAAATATTTTAACATTTTATATGATTCTAAAAAACCGTTTAAGGTTTTTTAGAATTTTAATTTTTAATAAAAATTTTTAAGAATTTAATCTCTTCTGAACTGCATCCATAAATTGAAAAGTATCCAGTTGTTTTTTGGAAGGTGCAGTAGAAAGACTCATTAAATCTTTAGTCATTTCTCCAGCTTCAATAGTGTCAATGACTGCTTTTTCTAACTTTTCTGCAAATTTCATTAACTCGGTATTTCCATCCAATTCTCCCCTCTTGTGCAATGCACCTGTCCAAGCAAAGATTGATGCTACTGAATTAGTGGAGGTAGTTTCGCCTTTTTGGTATTGTCTGTAGTGTCGTGTTACTGTACCATGTGCCGCTTCATATTCGTATTTTCCATCGGGTGATACTAGAACAGATGTCATAAGTCCCAAAGAACCAAATCCTGAAGCAACCATGTCACTTTGAACATCCCCATCATAATTCATGAGTGCCCATAACATTCCACCCTCATTTTTCATGATTTGTGCAACGGCATCGTCAATTAAATAATAAGCATAGTAAATTCCCGCAGATTTTAAATCAGCTTCTCTTTCCTTTGAGACTTGTTCGAAAATTGATCTAAATCTTGCATGATATTTTTTAGAAATAGTATCCTTGGTAGCAAACCAGAGAGGAACTTTTTCAGAGATGGCATAATTAAAACAGGATTTAGCAAAACTTTCAATTGATTTATCCAAGTTATGCATTCCCATCACTACACCAGAGCCTTTGTAATCATGAATTATAACACGGGATTCTGCTCCACCATCAGCTGGTGTAAAAACTATTTCTGCCTTTCCCGGTCCCGGGATTAACATTTCCACATTTCTATAAATATCACCGTAAGCATGTCTTCCGATAATGATTGGTTTTTTCCAAGATTTTACAGCCGCCGGAATATTATTTATAATAATAGGTTTACGGAATACTGTTCCATCCAAAATAGAACGAATAGTTCCATTAGGAGAAGGCCATTCTTTTTTTAATGTATATTCTTTAACTCTATCAGCATTAGGAGTGATTGTAGCACATTTTACCCCTACTCCATGTTTTAAAATTGCATTTGCCGAATCAACTGTTACCTTATCATCTGTTTGGTCACGATAAGAAACACCTAGATCATAGTATTCTAATTGAATATCTAAATATGGGTGTATAAGTTTATCTTTTATCTCTTTCCAGATTACACGGGTCATTTCATCCCCGTCCATCTCGACAAGCGGTGTTTTTACTTTGATTTTACTCATTAGTCTTCCTCTGTAAAAGAATGGTATTTTCTATAATAGTCTTTCAAATTGAAGATTCCTGTAAACTAAAAATGGGTTTTAGAATTATATCTTGGAATTCACCCATTTTTTTTGCAGAACCTGTTTTTTAACATTTTCAATGAGGTCAATAGTTATGTCCTGATTGAGTTTATTGAGATCTTCACTTTTCGCATTTTCTACAATTTCATCCAATATTAAATCAATTATTTTCTCAATAGCCAATCTCCCTACTTCTGATTCTACCATTTCTTTCGAAACTACCCGGAAACTATTTATAGGAGAGAGTAACATATTTTTCATGAGAGACTCTTGATTTATAAAAGGAATATTCTTTAGAACACTTTTGTCATTGTACAATGACGTTTGTAGGGCTATACTGATTAAATTTTCTACATTTTCGAGTGATTTAGGAGAAGCTAAGCGATTGATAACCAGACTTTTAATCTCGGGTCTATGAGAATTTATAGCTTCCGTTAAAACCTCTATAGAGGAGCCCGATCGTATTTCTTCTTGAGTGTCAGTTAGAATTTGAATTGTCACCATATCAGAAATTTCTTCTTTTATAATATTGGAATAGTATGTAACTGTTCTCGTTATTATGTCATTTCCGATGGTTGTAAATTCACTTTCTTTTAGAATATTATAAATTGTATATGCTCTGAAAACCCTAAAAAAATGAAAACCCTGCAAGGGTATCAATCCTAAAAGATCATACCAATTATAAAGAGGATATAAAAACCAGGCTATATATTTTTTTCTAATAATTGCCAGATACCATCTAACATTAAATTCAACTATAAAAAACAAAAAAAATGGAGCATCCAAGTAAAAGAAATTATTAGTAAGAGAACCGGATAAATCGGTAGTACGATAGTAATTTAATTTAATAAGTGGTTTTAATTCCTTATTAAAAAATTGAAGTTTTTCATTGAATTGATTATTTTTATTCCTCCAAAAAAAAGAAAAAGCAATTGCGGTGGACGAAACTTTTTTTCTGGTATAGTTCCCATCACTTAATAATTTTTTATAATACTCATCATCTTTGGGAGTAGCATGTTTTGAGTAATTATCTTTTATGATTTTTTGAATGTTTTTGAATATGTGGATTTGACCACTTTCTTGGAATGGATTCTCTTCGACAATATAAACCATTTGCTGATCCATTTTTTGTAGTACTTTTTCAATTTCTTCTTCTAGTCCCGTTATAGTAGAGGCTCTTATTAGAAGTGAAAAATAACTGATATGTTTAGAAATTTCAGAGTATTTATTTAAATCCAATGTTGACTTTAAGATTACATCTACTTTTTGGTTTACAAGGTCAATCTGAGAGTATTTTTCCTCAGAGCTTAATTTTGAAATTTCACTTATATTTTTTTGTAGTTCACTTGAGCCTTCAATTTCAATTTTCTTATAAGACTCAAGTAAATCCTGAAACTGTAGATTGATTTCTTTTTTTAAAAATTCAGATTCTTTATATGAATTTAATTTTTCTAATTCTCCCACTAATTTTAAATATTCATCTGTGGTACGATGTGGCTCTATTCCTAAAATTGGGTCATAGAGCTTAATTACTCCAGGAAAATGGATAGAATACTGTGGTCGAAAATATAAATAGGTTAAATCAAAGAGAATTAGAATTAAATTTGGAAAGACGAGTGAAATTACAAATAAATCCCAAAATAAACGGAACGAAATACCTTTTTCTTTGATTTTTTTAAAGTTTAACATTATTTTTAATCTTTTTAATACTTATATTACTTTTAAATAGGTCAATACAATAAATCCTACAACTGGAGTAGAAATAATTCTAATGGAGTCCAATAGAACCGACCATTTTTTATTTTCTAAAAGTGCATTGAGACTTATCAAAGATAATGCTATCCATAATGATATAACTATCTTATTTTGAGTATCAAATTTAGCCTGAAATATAAGATATAAAAAAGAAAAGAGTAACACGAATATAAACCATAATAGCACATACATTTTTTTACTATTTTTTATATCATGATTGTACTTTATAAAAGTATCCGGGCTAACCTTTGGAATAGGACTATATCCTTCTTTTTTATCAATAGTTGAAGGATACCAACCGGGCGGTTTATAAATAACTTTAATTTTATTTAAGAATCCTTCTGCATTCCAGACCATTTTTAAAATTTCAATGTAATAATGAAAATTTGCCCAAAGTGGATTAAAACTTTCCAATGGTTTTACAATCCCATAGACAGGGGGTTCTACTTCTTTTTCAAAGGTACCGAACATTCTATCCCAAATTATAAAAATTCCCCCATGATTCCTATCAATATATTGGGGATTGACAGCATGATGAACCCTGTGATGAGAAGGTGTGGAAAGCAAAAACTCTCCCACAACTCCAATTGATTTTATAGACTTTGTATGTACCCAATATTGGTAGATTAAATTCAATTGACCCGCCGCTAAAAATACCCAAGGGTGAATTCCCAAAAAAGCCATGGGTATAAAAAATATCCAGCTTATAATTCCACCCAGGCTAGTCTGCCTGAGGGCAACAATTAAATTATATTCTTCACTGTGGTGGTGTATTACATGTCCTGCCCATAAAATATTAACTTCGTGTGACAACCTATGTAACCAATAATATAAAAAGTCCCATAATACAATTGCTAGGATCCAACCAAAAATTGATTCAAAAGGAATGGTTAAAAATTTATAATTATTATAGACATACAAATATCCCAAAAGTGTGAAGGCTTTTAGGAATATTCCACTGAGTTGTGAGAGAACTCCCGTGCTCAAATCAGCGATACTATCACTAAAATTATAGTATTTTTCTTTTTTAAATTTTCCTATCAAAACTTCTACTCCCATCAATAGAAAAAAGAAGGGTATCGCAATTGTAATAAAGGGTGGAGGAGTTATATCTTCTATCATAGGTCTACTTTATATTGTATTTTTTAATTATTCCAGATATTTTTTCATTTTCTGCAAGATTTTCTGCATCTAAAACTACTTTTTTAGTTTTTATAAATTTAAAATCTTTATTGTAAGTAAAGATATTAATTTCATCTCCATTTTCGAGTCCCTGAAAATAAACCTTTCCCAATTTTTTATAGGTCTTAAAACCTTCTTTTGGAATTGTCCTCTCTAAATTAAGAATTACCAATCGGTTTGTAAATGAATTTGAAAAATTAATCTCTTCCATTTCCTTTTCAGTTCCCCAAAAGGAAAAAATCCATAGATCGGCTTTTTTTTCTATTGAAAGTCGATTAATTAAATCTTGTGGAAGAGTGTAGTTCATTCCCGAAGTGTAAGTATCCCCTATTTTTTCAAACTTTGAAGGAAAAATTACACTCACAAAACTTACAGTCTTACCATTTCGGTAAACAGTATCAATTTCATTTAAAGCCGAATTTTTTTCTTTATAATTTAGATTCGAAGATACAGGAGAGAAATAGTATTTTTGCCAGGAATCCTTGCTAGTATTTTTGAGCTCCTGTTCTGAAATACCCAAAAAATGGTATCCCATTGCTAAAAATCCCTCAAAAATAGCGGGATACTTATCCATAGGTATCGCTGTACCCAAGTAATCGCCCAATTCTATAAGAATATCTCTTTTAGGATCAATCTTTTCAGAGTTAAAAAAGCTAGCCCTACCCATCATCCCAGCAATAGGAACTGTAGTACATGTACAGGATTTTACATTTCCCTTTAGATCTCTAGAAGTGTATATCCTCAAGCTCTCTTCCTCTGAAAATAAACTATTTATAAATATTATAAATACTATTATTATTTTTATTTGAGTCCCCATGAATCCTTAACCTCACTTCCGGGATATTCAGTAAACTTTTCAAGTAGTACACTCAATCTATCTAAGTAGATAATAATTTGGGCAGGGGCTTGGTTTTTATTAAATTCAATGTTGATGGATGAAAAATAAAATTTTTCTTTTTGGGGGGTTTTGTCTCTAATTTTTTTTTCTAAGAATGGAAACTCTTTTTCCATTCTCTTCCAACCGGAAAAATCCAAACTACCCATATTTACTTTCTGTACTCCAAAGACTGAATTCTTAAATTGAATAGTTAGGTTGCCCCTATAATAATCAGAATGAACCCAAAGAGATACACGAAAAGGATATCCCCCTTCTACATACTTTGAAAATTGGGGCTCGATTGATATTTTTTCGCGGGCAGGATTATTGATATAAGTTTCAATTAGAAGAGATTTACCGTCCTTAGTATAAATTTCGGGAAGCTCAACTGTCTCTTTTTCAAAAATTGGTGAAGATGGAATTTTTTCGGGAAAACTCAAGTTTTGAAGATGAGATACATTTCTAAAGTATTTGTAGATCGTTTCCCCATCAAAATTATCCAAACATACAAGATCGAATTTTTTTGTCTCCTTTGCAGTGCTGATAAATTTGTCCACTTGGGAGAGATCATCCTGACCGAATATGGAAATGGAAAAAAATAAGAGCAAAAGTAGAGAATTGAACTCTAAATGCCGATTTCTATACTTGAAACAAAACATTTTCATTGTCCTGAAGGTATCGTATGTCTGAAGAAAGAGATAAGTCGAGCATATTCTTAAGTATTGTAATAGTATTCTTATTGGTTGCCATGGGAGTCTATGGTTTTATATATCGGGACAAGCTTACAGAGTTTTTCCAAAAGTTCCAAAAAAAGAATGAACAGGTAGAAAAACACACTATTTACAACAATAATAGTCTTGATGATAAAAAAGATTCTACCGAGGTTGCTCCTGTTTCTGAAAAAAAAGAAGAAATTCCTGTCTCTGTTTCACCCGAGAAAGATAAGCCAAAACAAGAAATTGAGGAAATGATCTATGAGAATGCTACTGGGGATGATCCATATATAAAACAACCCAAAGGAAAGTCTAAATTAGCAAAATTAGATTACCAAAAGAATGTCCCCCGAAATACTCTAGATGAAGGGGAAAAGACAGAAAAGCCCAAACTTGAATTTGTAAAATCCAAGACCTCAAAAGGAAAAAATGCTAAATTACAAAAAAGAAAATACTCTAAATCCAAAAAGTTTTCAACCAAAAAAGGAAACAATATACTTAAGAGAGTAGCTCGTTTAGAGAGAGCACTTGGAATCAAATCCACCAAAAAGGAAAGTCTCGAAAAAAGATTGAATAGACTGGAAAAAGTAATAAAAAATAAAAAAGAGTAAACTATTTGTTATCTGCAGAAATTTGCTTTCTGCAGATTTTAGTATTATGAGCATTAAAGAAAATTTAGAGCATATTCATTCCGAACTAAAATCAACCCCCAGAAACATAACTCTAATCGCTGTCAGCAAGACCAAACCTATTGAATCCATTGAAGAAGCAATTCTTGCCGGTCAAAAGGTCTTTGGGGAAAATAAAATCAAAGAAGGAATTGAAAAATTTACGCCAATTAAGGAAAAATACAATCTTATACTTCATCACTTAGGACCCGTTCAGTCGGGAAATAGTAAAAAATTATTTGGTATTTTTGATTATACCCATGGAGTTTCTTCCCTCTCTTCCCTGGAAAACTTACTCAAGGAATCTGAAAAATACAAAAAACTCTTAAAATACTTTCTTCAGGTAAATCTAACAGAGGAAGATTCAAAATCTGGATTCAATGAGAATGAACTATTAAACTTGGTACAAAATCCTACACATTTAGAAACAGATTTTTTGAAAATGGAAGGATTTATGACGATGGGACCATCCTCAGGGGAAAAAAAATTGACTAAGCAGGTTTTTCATAGATTAAATGAGATCAGAAATTCATTTCTTCCCCTGGCAAAACTTTCTATGGGGATGAGTGGAGACTACCCATTGGCAATTGCCGAAGGGACAGATTACATTCGGGTAGGCTCTTCTATTTTTGGAGAAAGAAACTACAATTGAACAAATAAATCCGATTCTTTTCTTCGGACTTTTTTCATTTTTATCAACCAATCATTTTGTTCGTCTCTATAACCCAATGCAAGTAAAACCACACTCTTTAAGTTTTTTTCGGGAAGTCCTAAGGCTTTATCCAATTCTTCTTTATTGAAACCTTCCATGGGAGTAGAGTCAATTTTTAACTCCGCCGCGGCTATCATGGCAGAACCCAGGGCTATATAAGCCTGCTTGGAAGACCAGTTGTAGAAATCTTCCAGTGACATCTTTTTGATATTGTTTAGATAATTATCTAAGGTAGAGAGTGATTCCAGGGTTACGCCCCTTTCGCTCTGCACAAAGGATAAATAATCATTAGCTTCTTTGTCTGTTAAGGAATTCCAAACACTAAAAACCAAAACATGGGACGATTCCATGATTTGTGGTTGATTAAAGGCAGGGGATGAAATTTTCTTTTTTAGTTCTTCGGATTCTATTATGAAAATTTTGAAAGGTTGCAATCCTACAGAAGAAGGGGAAAGCCGAATTGATTCTTTGATTGTATCTAGAGACTTCGGAGGAATTTTATTTCCATTCATACGCTTGGTAGCGTATCTCCAATTTAAGTTTTGAATAATATCCATAGTTCCAAAATATATTAGAAGCTAATTTAGCCAATAAATTTTAGTTTAAACTATTCTAAGATGGGTTTGATTGTAGTTTTTATTTTTTCAACTAAGGTATCTAAGTCTTTTAGTAGAGCACTTGAATCGACATATCCAAGATCTGAGGATAAAATTAAGTAATAACGAATTTCTTCCAAGTAGCCACGTGTCTTACCGAATGCTCTTAAAATTTCTGTTTTTTCCTTCTTTCTACCCGCTTCTACAATTGAAAGAGGAAGAGAAGTTGCCGCTTTTTTTAGTCTCATCACTAGATGATCTTTTTCTGTGGAGGGAAATACAGCCGTTAATTTATAAACATCAATTACAAATTGGTGAGAGGCATTCCAAAGGGGAGATTCTGTATGTCGTATTTCATTTTTAGAGGAAATAGAAAAGCCTTTTTGGGAGGTCATCTTTTCTATCTTTTCTTTAAACTCAGGTGGAACCAATGCTACCTTACGGATGTTATAATCAAAAAATAACATTTTAATTTTTACATCCGAAACAGGAACTTTACCGTTATCCTTTGTTAAGTGAAAATATAAATCACAACCCTTATCAAAGAAATTATTAACCCCGACCTCAATTTTTACAACATCATCCGCTAGCAATTCTCCTTTATAAATAACAGTGGCGTCTGCAAATATAAGACTCAAACCATAAACATTGGTTACTTCCACACCCAAAAACTTAAAAAAGCGAATATGACCTTCAAAAACTATATCTAGAATGGAGGCAAAAGAAACATGCAAATCCTTGGATATGTCTAAGGTTCTAATTTTCATCTCATGACTAAAGAGATAGTTTTCTGGCATTTTTATTTCAAGTCTGGACATAATACTTTTAGTTATAAATTATCTATCGACTATTCTCAAAAATTCCTTAAAAAATATAAATGTTATGGATAAAGACAGTTGAAATCCTTCATTTTTTTCTTCCAATAAATAAAAATTTGATTGCAGATTCTCCCATATATTGAGAATTACCCCTACTTCAACTATCGAATTGAAAAAAAGGAATCAAACAAAATGAAAACTTCAGAAATTGAAAATATATTTGAATTGTTTAATATTGAAATTAGAAATAATTCCAGAGCAAACGAAGACATAGACAAGTATTACTGGGATGAGTATTTAAAATATTTAGAGTTAGAGTATAATCTAATAAATGAAAATTTAAAAAATAGGGAAATTGAAGATATTTTACATGATCCATTTATTGAAGATTTAGAATTAATAGATCTATATAATCATCTTTTTAAATTATGTAATACAATATTTGAAAAAAGTGGAAATTATTATTGGATATATATTTTAAAAATGGTCAATATTCTATTGAACAATGGGAATATTAAAATAAATTCCATATACTCCACATATTCTATCTTTTTAGCAAGCAGGGGTGATTACAATTCAGCATTTAAATTCAGCTTACTTGATTTAAATATAAATAAAAAAATCAAAAATTATTCTGAAATATCCAATTCAAGTGTTATATTAGCTAATTATAATATTCCATGGAATTTGCATCTAAAATTCTCAGAAGATTTCAATAGAGAGGGAATGAGGTATTCTTTAAAAAGTGAAGAAAAAACAAGTGGTGTATATTCATCTTTTCATTATATAGTTAATTCATACTATTTAGGCAAAAACTTAACCTATCTAAAACAGGAAAAATCTAATATTTTTAATTTTGTAAATATAGTGAAAAATGATCTAGCTTTAAGTACTATTTCAAGTTTTGAATTTTTAATTAATAAACTCATAGGGGAAATAAATAGAGATACAATATGTAGTGAATACTATCCATCTGATTTAGATATTATTGAAGATAAATCCCATACCCTTTATACTTATGGAATAAATATATATAATATTATGAAAGCTCAGGTTCTTTATATCTTGGGAAATTATAAAGAAGGATATGAAATTCTTACAGAAGTTGAAAACTCTATCTCTATACTTGGAAGTTTAAACTCTATTGCAGAGTACTATTTTATTGATTCCTTACTTTTAACTAAACTCATCTGTAACTCAGACCTGGAAACGAGAGAGGAGTATTTTGATAAATTAAAAGAAAATCAATTGAAAATGAAAACTTGGAGCTTGAATTGTCCAGAAAATTTCTATCATAAATATCTTTTAGTTGAGGCTGAAATTGCAGGGATAGAATACAAACACTGGAAGGCGAGTTCTCTCTATGATTTAGCTATTCTAGAGGCAAAGAAGAATGAATTCATTCAAAATGAGGGAATTGCTTATGAATGTGCGTCTATTTTTTATTTCCAAAAAAGAAATTTAGAACTCGGAGAAAAGTATTTATTAGAAGCCTATAGATGTTATAAAGAATGGGGAGCCCTTGCTAAGTGCGAACTTATGAAATCTAATTTTTCAGAACTTCTCGTAGAAGAAGAATTTCAAGATAATCAGATTCATTATTAAATTTATTTAAATATATTATATTTAATGCTTATTGCTTCCCTGTCAATTTTTTAGTGAGCTCGAAGCATACTCAGAGTAATTACAATTACTCAGTATTTATGTTTTTTGTTGATTTTTAAATTAAATTCAAAAGTAAGTTATTTTTAGGACAAATGGAAACTTCAAATCGCTTTTTTCAAAAAAGTCTATATTCCAATTATTATGAATTATTAGAAGATAAAGTTCAATTATCTTTCAAAGGTAGTTTTTCACATGAAGTTTTGACAGAATTTGGAACAATGATTAGATCTATTTTAAATGCAGAAAATAATACCCGTAGAATCTTTGGCGTTTTCGTGGAATTAGCGCAAAATATTATATTATACTCGGATGATTTAGAAGAGTCAAGTCAGGGAAAGATAGGAATTGGTATGATTCTAATTGAAGAGAGACTTGATTCGTATTACATTAGAGCTGGTAATACAATTAAAAATTCTGAAATTGACAAATTCAAAATGAGATGTAATTCATTAAACTCCATGAATAAAGAAGAGTTAAAAGTGTTTTACCAGGAACAAATAAAAAAAGAAATCCCCGGAGACAGTAAAAATGTCGGTTTGGGTCTAGTCGAGATAGCTAGAAAAATAGATAGTAAAATAGAATTTATGATCGATAGTATAGATAATATTAAATCTTTTTTAACATTAAGTGTGGAAATAAAAAAGAATTAATTGTTTAAAGATTCATCTCCCCTTAAGAGTTCTTCTTTGTTACTATATAAACCAAGATATATCATAAAAAAAGAAGGAACTGCCAAAAACAAAATAGCCATTAAATAGGAAGGAAATTTTTTCGTTAGATTGTTAGTATATTCATCTAAGGATTCCGAACAGGGCGAATTCCCCAGGTTTATTGTATATGGATTTAATGAAATGATTCTTCCATACCCAGTCAAAGGATCGTTGATTCCAATACCGAGCATTCTACTTTTCTTATCAACTGCCAGAGATTCAATTTTTACAAATTGTCCGCAAGGCACATAATCTTTGGCAATATGAATCATAATATCCTGACTTCCGATGCCTAAGTTAATATTAAAATCTCCTAAAAAAGCCTCTTCCGTTTGCCAAACACTTCTATCCCTCTGTTTTACTTTGATTTCTCTAGTGGCTAGAATAAAAGAGTTGTACCTTGCCTGGTTATTGGAAGAGATAAATCCTGATAATTTAACTGAATCTCCCTCTTGAAAGCTAGATATATTGTCCAAAGTAAGGAGCCGTGCAGACTCAAATTCAGTATTCCGCACATCCTTATTTAAAAAAATGAAAAAATATAATACAAAAAATAAGGGAATAATGCCCGCAATGATTAAAATAGATCCTTTTTTCAACTTTCACTCTCTCTATTTCTTTACACAGTTTGTCTAAGAAAGAGAAGTCAAGAAAAATAAAGAAAATCTGTTTGGCATAGAACTGGCAGATAGAAAACTGTAAGAGGGAGTTCATTATCAATGATGATTTTTTTAGCAAAAAGTAGTTCCATAGTATCTTCAATTCCTCCAGAAACAGTACCGGTTATCATTATTCTGGTTTCAATTGTTGCCTTTACAATAATTATAGAAAGATCTATATATTATAAAAGATTCAAATCCCTTCTTCCCGAAGATTTACGATCCTTAAAAGAGCTCATTAAAGGTCAAAAATGGGATGAATCTGTTGACCACGTAAAAAATAAAAGTTGGGGTGCAACAACTTCTGTTTTGGTGGGTCTAATAGAGCATAGGCGAAGGGACAGCGAATACTTGGAAGATGAATTAAAAACAGAAGCCTACAAACAAATTTTCCAAATGGAAAAATTTTTAACTGAACTGGGCACTATAGCAACTATATCTCCTCTATTGGGAGTGCTCGGAACTGTATTGGGGATGATTAGATCCTTTGCAGAAGGAACAGGTACAAAGGGAGCAGAAGTGGGAATCAGTGAGGCATTAATAACTACAGCCATGGGTATCTCC
Organism: Leptospiraceae bacterium; assembly: GCA_947458405.1. Taxonomy (GTDB): domain Bacteria; phylum Spirochaetota; class Leptospiria; order Leptospirales; family Leptospiraceae; genus JACKPB01. The sequence goes on along the minus strand of CANGZW010000048.1, from coordinate 3,202 downwards.
GTCGCAATTCCCGCTTATGTTTTTTACAATGTTTTAGTTAGAAAAAAAGAAGAAAGAATATCCGAACTTGAAAATGTATCCTCTCAGATTCTTCCTCTCCTAGAAAAATAAAAAATGAAATTTAGAAGAACTTCCAAGACATTCGATAGAATCGATATCACCTCCTTAATAGATGTGATTGCTTTTATTGTTATTTATTTTTTAATCAATGCTACATTAGAAAAAGGTACATCTATTAAAATTGAACTGCCCCGCTCTTCTACCTCTGCTTCCAAAGAAAAAAATCAAGACGAGCTGGTAATAACAGTAAATAAACAAGGAAAAATATTTTTAGATAAAGATACCACACCTGTACCTTTAGAAGGCTTAAAAGATAAAATTAATTCATTTTTGGGACCAAAAGAGCAAAGAGATCCTAAAAAAAATAGAGTTGTAATACGAGGCGATGGTACTGCCAGTTATCAGACAGTCATAAAGGTAATTGATGAAATAAACGCCGCAGGAGTATCACGATTTAATCTGGCTATGGTGAAGGGACCGGGAGGAAGTCAAACTTCTCCCGATGCGGATAGTTCTGAATCTAATGAGGCACAGGAATAATAATTTTTACTCTTGAAAAAGAAAATTCTACTAAAATCCACTGTAATACTATTTCTTTGTGGAGTCTTGTTCTTCTTTTTTAGAGGAACTGATATTCTTTCTGAAAGAACCCTATATATTGGTAAAAAAATTACTGATATAAAAACACAAGGAAACAAAAATACTTCCAAAGAAGATATATTCAGCTTAATTGAGATGAAAAAAGGGATAATTCTCACCGATTCCCTTTTAAATGATGATATAAAAACCCTTTTTAAAACAGGATATTTTTACAACGTAGAAATACTTGCTGAGCCGTTCCAAAATGGGACTCGAGTTATAATTGAACTCAAAGAAAGACCCCGAGTTCAAGAAATTGAGTTTATTGGAGCCGATGAAGTATTTCCAACTGATCTCCGGGATAAAATGCCCCTCAAAGAAAATGAAGTTATAACCCCAGAAAAAGTAAATGCTACACGTGATGTAGTACTGAAAAAATATAGAGATGAAGGATATTTTCATGCCTATATAAAATTTGAAATGGGAAAGATAAATCCAAAGACCAATATGGTAAAAGTTAAATTTATCATAGATGAAGGAGATGAGATTCCCGTATCCAAAATAAATATTTTAGGAACCCAAAGCATTGACCCTTCAGAAATTTTGGGGATATTAGATTTAAAAGAATCCGGATTGATTGAAAGCGGTCACTTCAAAGAGGCATCTTTTGAAAACGATAAACAAAAAATAGTGGCCTATTTAAAAACAAAAGGTTATTTGGACGCAGAACTAATTCCCGAAGGAACCGGCTGGGACATTCGTTGGGAAAATCCTAAAATTAAAGACAAAAGGGTAATAATTGTAAATTTTAAAATCAGTGAGGGTGATCTCTACTACTTCAATGGATATTCAACTAAGCATGATTTAACTGAAGATAATCGTGGAAATCCAATGTATTTAAACAAAGAAGAAAATCCACCGGGAACTCCTAAAGATAAATGGAAACCTGTCTTTGATATTAAGTACTTTGAAGATATTTTTGAATATAATAACTCGGATATCGGGGGTCTCTTTGATGAAGGAAAATTCCAAAGGGATAAATCAGTTATCAATGAACTCTACAGTGCAAAGGGATATATATTTGCTCAAGTTGTTAACAAAAGAAAAACTATCGAGCTTAATGATGATACTCTTAAAATATATGAAAATTGTACTACAGCAGATTTAAAAGATCCACAAAAATGCGAAGAAGAAAACAAGAAATTAAACATAAAAAAACTCAGAGATATTTTAACTAAAAATCCCCAATTTCAAAATAGAAAATATGAACATGTTGATTTTGCAATACGGGAAAACTATTTAGCATACATCGAAAATATCATTATTAAAGGGAATAAGAAAACACAGGATAAGGTAATACGAAGAGAATTACTTTTTAAACCGGGAGATCTTTTTAACTCCACTTTGGTAAATAGATCCAGGGAAAGAATTTTTAACTTAGGATATTTCAAAGAAGTAAACTTTAACTCAAGACCCGGCTCAGATGAAACCAAAATGAATCTTATTATTGATCTTTTGGAACAACCCACAGGAACGATTTCAATGGGGGGTGGTTATGGAACTATCTCTGGATTCTCTATTTTTACAGAACTCGGAGAAAATAACCTCAACGGAACAGGTCAAAAAGTATCTGGTAGATTACAATTTGGGCCTCTCCAAAGATTTTTTCAATTAACATGGACAGAGCCCTGGATGTTTGGCAGACCATGGTCATTGAGTTTGAGTATGTTTTACTCCAGTCGTACTATCAGTGTGGGTGCGGCTTCGATTACTGACTCTGGAACGGGCTCTATTAAAGAAAGAGCCTCCTATAATCGGGAGGGTGTTGGTATCAGTATGGGGGTTGCCCATAGAGTATTTATCAACTGGACACATTTTCATCGTTATTCTCCGAGTTTTTATCATTCTGTAAACCCCACTTCTCTCGCGGATGATGCAATACGGGCTGAGGTTAACAGAGGATGGCAATTCAGATCAGAAATAACAAATGGTATCGGATATGATTCAAGAGATAATGTATTTAATCCCACAAGGGGATTAAATACGTACTTCAGTTTATCAAATGTAGGTCAATTGATAGGGGGACAAAGTCATTTTGATAGATACAATCCTGTAGTTGAATTTTATCATTCCTGGTTTGACTATACATTTGGTGGGTTATTCAGGAATAATTCCTTAAGAAGATGGAAGGTAGTACAGGAATTTCGAATGAGTCATGTCTTAATGTTTGAAAGAGTACCAAAATACAATCGACCCGATCCTTACAGCAGAGAAAATTCTAAGTTGACAAATCCATATATACAACAACAAGATCTACAATTTATGGGGGGGTATGAGTCTCTCAGGGGTTGGAATTTTCAAGATGTCTTGTATCCAAGAGAATGGAGAAATGGTGCAAACCATAGATTGTTATTTAATACCGAATTAAGATTTCCAATTGAGCCCAATTTTCTATGGTTTGTAGTATTTTTAGATGGGGGAGCTCTCTATGAAGAAGTTGGAAAATGGGTGGGAACAAGAAAAGATGATGCCGCAACCTTCCAACAAAGGGTAAATTTAGATA
>CANGZW010000047.1 GCA_947458405.1 Leptospiraceae bacterium | reverse complement strand
TGGCTGTAGTTTCGCTGAGGAAAAAAAGATCGGGTTCCAGCCAGGTATTTTTTCCTGATCGGATACCTGCTCGGGGACGATAGACTTTCCCTTTGATTTCACCAGAAAAAATTAAGCCTCGGAGGTAAGTATCTATCTTTTCAATAGCATTAGAATGTTCGGGAAGGGGTAAGGGGCTCGTATATAACATTCCATCGATGAGTTCCAGTTTGGAATGATCTTCTGGCTCGGGAAGAAGGTTCAATTCTTCCACTGTGTACCGTTTTACCAGAGGCGAGTAGTTGATAGAACATCCAGTTAAGAGAATCATAGGTAGAATATAGGATTTTTTATTAAAAAAGCTAACATAAATTTATCATAAATAAGAATCAATTGTATCTGATTTCTTATCAAAGAGTCTCAATTTAAATCGATAGCCATATTTACCAGAGGGAATCCTGTATTGGGGATGGGGTCTGGATCGTTCATCCCATGCTGTATCTCCCCCTACTCCTTTTTGTTTATAATCTATATTGACTGTGATATTCCCATCATTCTCAAGTTCATTTGTATGGAGAGCTTGGTCAATATTCTCTAATGAGTACGGCCAGGCACTTACATTGATACCGGGAATACCAATTGCAAGGATCCCCAATCCATTAGAGTTTGTTAATAACATATATTTTGTATCCGAATGATTTCCATTCTCCTGAGGATGTGGGTACTTATGAAAAAGATCTTTTACTATTCCAGAATACTTTCCTATAAAGGCTCCACTTTTTCGATCCTCGTAATCATCTAAGGGTCCCCTGCCAAACCATTCCATATTTTGAAACTCATTTTTGATTTTGTACGTCATACCGATTTTGGGAATATCTGGATTTTCTTTGGAGGAATCGAGCTGAAACTCAATGGAGACTTCTTCATTTCCAAAAAAATCATACACTAAGGTTAAGGTAGAATTTTTAGGTTGTAATGCAAATTTAGATTCAATACGAATTTGACCCTGATTTACTTGAGTACTTTTGATCTCAATCAGTTTTGATTTTTTAAAAGCATCCTTCCAGATTTGATTTTCATTTTTGGAAAAGATTCTGATCTCGGCTACATCATTGTCTGTTTCAGGTCTCCAGAAATTGGGAATGATGGGAGAGGTTAAATATTCAATGTCCTTTTTTTTGATTGAATGTATCACTCCATTTTCTTTGCTCAATCTATATTCTATGGATTCTGTTTTGATTAGATAATCCGTTTTATCCTCTTGTATTACGATTTTTCCGAAAGTATCTGATTTTACTTCACTCGGAGAAATAAATTTATCTGTTAAGATAAACTGTTCCTGTGAAATCACAAAACCTTCCTCTGCCCATTTTGTTTTGCCTTTTTCAGTGAAGTAAATATTTAGAATATATTGTTTACCAGATTTAGGTTGAAATTCTGATATAGGAATCTTTATCTTTTGCGTACTACCTGCTTTTAAAGATAGAGAAGTTAGACTTACACCCGATTCATCTTTAAAACTCTTTCCCAATTCAATTCGATTTGCATTCTCCATCAATTCCCAATAAAAACCTATCTCCCTAAGATTTCGAAATTGAAATTTATTTTCTAATAAAAACTCTTGGGATTTTAACTCTAAAAGTTTTAGTCTTACAAATCGATGCACATGTTTGACTTCCTGTAGTGCAGGGTTGGGCTTTCTGTCAGGGGAGATGATTCCATTGTTTAAAAATGTAGCATCTGAAAGAGTGCCCGGAGGTCCATAGTCTCCTCCATATGCCCAAAATTCTTTCCCATTCTTGTCTTTTTTTATAAAACTCTGATCGGCAAAGTCCCAGATAAACCCACCCTGTAGATTGGGATATTTTTCATACACATCCCAATAATCCTGAAAGTTTCCCAAGCTGTTTCCCATCGCATGGGCATACTCACATTGGATAAGAGGTTTGGTTGCAGAGGATAAGTTTCCCCATTCCTCGATAGGTCGAGTCCCATGATCTGAAGAAAGTGTGGAGAACATAAATTCGTTTACCTCTCCCTTTGGAGTAGCATAGGTTCCCTGTGTGATACTAGCATACATAGGTGCTACAATATCGCTGATTTCTGGCCATTGTTCATAGTGAATGGGACGGGAAGGATCCCGTTTTCTAGCATACTCTGCCATGTTGCGAAAATTTTCTCCTTTCCCCGCTTCATTCCCCAAAGACCAAATAATAACAGATGGATGATTTTTGTCTCTCTCCACCATATTTTTCATTCTGTCTAACGTAGCTTCACTCCATTCGGATTTACTCCCTGGAATAGACTCCCGTATTCCATGTGTTTCTAAATTGGCTTCGTCTACTACATAAAGACCATACTCATCACATAAGTCATACCAATAGGGAGAATTGGGATAGTGAGAGGTGCGAACAGCATTGATATTGTTTTGCTTCATGATTCGTATGTCAGTGATCATCTGCTCTCCTGTGATCGCCTGCCCTGTATCGGGATGCATCTCATGCCGATTGACCCCTTTTATATAGATAGGAACTCCATTGATGAGCAATTGTGCATTTTTTATTTCTACACTCCGAAATCCAATCTTAGACTTGAGTGCTTCTAATACATCTCCAGAAGTAGACTTTAATTCTAGTACCACGGTATATAGATTTGGGGTTTCGGCTGTCCATTTTAAGGGATTGCTTACATTCAATTTGCTAATAGAACTTACTACCTTATTTTTAGAGGGAGTTTTTACCACATCACTCTTCAGAGATTGAACCAACTTACCATCGGGGGAATAGAGTTGTATATCCAGATAGACTTCTTTTCCCTCCCATTCATTCTGAAAAGTTTTTATTTCAGCTTCGATTTCTAGGGTTCCATCTGTATAACTTGCATCTAACTTAGGTTTTAAAAAAAAGTCTCTTATATGTACTACATTTCTAGATACTAAAGATACATCTCGAAAGATACCACTCATCCTCCACATATCCTGCATTTCCAAAAAAGATCCATCCGACCAGCAGTAAACTTCTACGGCTAAATGATTTTCACCTTCTTTGATATATTCACTGATATCAAATTCAGCAGGTGTCATACTATCCTGACTGTACCCCACCTTGTTACCATTTACCCAAACATAAAAAGCACTCTTTACTCCTGCAAAGTGAATATATGTCTTACGCTTTATCCATTCACCAGTGACTGTAAATTTTCTTCTATAGGAACCAATAGGATTATGATCATAGGAAATATAAGGTGGGTTGACTCCGCTCAAAAATGTGATATGCGGTGGGCTTTTATCAAAAGGATGGGGGAGAGACATCTTACCCGCTCTGGCAAATGGATTGTTCATATTGGAATAAATAGGATATCCATAACTCTTCATTTCCATATTGGAGGGGACGGAAATCAAATCCCATTTGCTATCATCAAATGAATTCTCAAAAAAGGAATGGGGCTTCTCTTTGGGATTTGGGGACCAATGGAATTTCCACTCCCCATTCAAACTAACTTCAAAATTAGATTCATCTTTTTGGCTCTGCAAGGAATCCGAAAAAGGCAGGAGTGTTACATGGGGATCTTCTTTATTGATTCTAAAAATTTCAGAATTTTCCCACTCATAGTTTGTAAACGGATGAAACGGAGTGTTTGCATACGTCCAGATTGTAAATCCACTTAAAATAATAAGTACGATTCCTAACAATCCAAAAAGAAAAAATCTTACTAGTTTAAACATCTCAAATTCACCATTCCTTTATAGTAACTTTGAAAATATTGTAAATTTCAGCACTAAAGTCAATGAATAAATATTCACGATGCAAAATCTAAACCGGCCTCTTTTTCTTTGGGTTTTGAGAACTTTTATAATTTGAAATCATGCATATAGTTTTTATTTTGGTCATAAGTTTAGTGGATAGAGAAATAAATTTTATATTTGAGGCTTTCTACTTTGGTGTAATAATATTTCATATTCGACTACTTAAGTTTATGGAGAGTATTATTTTAAAATATGTAGTACATTATTAATAAAAGAGGGTATTGTAAATAATGGAAAAAGCATCAATTATAAATTGGAATAGAATATTAGCCTGGCCAAATGCATTTGGATATATCTTTGTCCATTTGTACTATGATATGAAACATGGGGATCCGATGGAGCTAATGCCATTGCCTGCATCCATCTTTTTTGGAGTGTCTTCTCTTTGGCTTCTATGGCATATATGGGCAGCTTGGAAAATTTATGGACTACCTAAAAAGATAAATTTACATACCCTGTTTGTTTTGTCCTCATATTCTATGGTATTTACAACAATTCCTATTTTTTCAATTCCTCATTTGGGAGGTAATCCAATTTTGATGATTATTGCGTGGATACCATTGGCTCCTCATCTAGCATGGAATATTTGGAGACTTCAAGTTAGGATTCAGAAAGGAATTTTTAAGTTTCTATTCGTGCGTATTGCGGTGACTCTTTTATACCTAGGGTTGGTACTTATGGGAGCGGTAAAGAGTTTTCCTGAATTCTAATTGTAGGATCTCGTATATTGTCTTTAAAAAAGGCGCATCAAATGGATTGGAATTGATGAAAGGAGATGGAATTGAAAACTTATCCTAATGAAACATGCTGAACATTTAAAAAATATTTATCCCAGTAAAATTGGACAGGATTGGCATCATCGAAACTGTTATGGTTGCGGACCTGATAATACAAAGGGCTTGCATTTGGAATTTCCTTTTGAGGAAGAAACGGGGGATGTTTTTTTTATAACAAAAATAGATAAATCTTTCGAGGGGGCTCCCGGATATGCTCATGGTGGAGTGATGGCGGCAATTTTGGATGAAGCTCAGGGTGTTCTTTGTTTTCATATTGGACATTTTGTGATGACTGACCAATTGAATATTAGTTATAAAAAAGCCTGTCCATTAAATGAAGAGATTGAAGTGCGAGCAAAGATTTCTGCTGTAAGACGAAGAAGACTTCACACTACTGCCACTATAAAATTGGTGAGAACAGGAGAAATTCTGGCAACATCGAAAGCAAGATGGTATGACATCCCAGAACGTATATTCACAAGAATGTTTCATCGCTCCCCTCTTTCAACCGAAAGATTGGCAAAACTTCTCGAAGAAAATAAAAAACGTGGTAAGTTAATACGTAAAAAATTTAAAAAATCTTAGTCTAAAATGGGTAGAAAAATTGAAAAACATGTGAAACCCTCTCTACTTTCAAAATAGATGTTACCCCCTATTTCATTGATTATTTTTTGAGATACATAGAGCCCCAAGCCAATTCCTTCCCCAAGTTTTTTTGTAGTAAAGAATGCAGTAAATACCCTGTCTTGCAGATTCATTGGAATTCCTATTCCAGTGTCTGTAAATTCTACCAGTATAAATCCATTATTAGAATCAATTTGATTGGATATTTCATCTTTGTCTTCTCTGGAATTTTTTAGTTTATTGTATTTTATAGGTATTTCTTTTACTTTTTGGATAGTAATAGTAATTTTTTTTTCTTTAGATTCGTACATAGATTGAATCGAATTAAAAATAAAATTATTAAAAACCTGAATGAGATTTTCAGATATACAAGTATAGTTAATTTCATCTATATAGTTTCGATTAATTTCAATTTTAAAATTTTTAGTTACGTCATATAATATTAATGACTTTTCTATCTCATCATTTATATTAATAGTTTTTAATTTTTGATAGGTAACAGTGTCCAAATAGGTTCGTAAAGAAAATATAATTCTAGATACCCGATTGATAGCAAAATTTACATTGAAAATGGAATTTTTTTTACTCACAAAAATATTTGCCATTTCTAGAGATTTATTAAATTTCTCCATACCAAAAACATCTATGTACTTTTTATAAGGTGGCTTTAATTTGATTCTCAAAATAGAGTCTGCAATTAATTCTAATGAGAGATTCGTTTTGTTTTCATATTCTTCAAGTTCTTTTGATATAATTTTTTTCCGTTCTCTTTCTTCTTTAGTGCTAAGTACTTCATTATTTTTAACGGAGGTAGTTATTATTTCATAGAAAGAGCTTTTTTCTTCTCTTTCTAGAGTCTCAAGAAACTTAGGAATATGTTCAATTATATCATAAATTCTTTCATTGATAATTTGCACATTTGCTTTGATCACCGAAATTGGATTGTTGATCTCATGGGCAAGTCCGGCTACCAACTGTCCTAGAGATGCTACCCGTTCTGTTTCAATAAGTCTATTTCGGGTTTCATTGAGTGTTTCAATAGTATCCTCTAGCTCATTTTGTTTGGTAGAAAGTAGATGTAATTTGTACCTCAATTCTAGCTGTGCAATCACTTGCTTTCCAAGTGTCTTTAGAGCTTCTTTTTGATAATCGCTGAGTACCTTCGGTTTTGTATCTATAACACATAACGTACCTAAATTGAACCCATCCGAGGTTGTTAACGGCATTCCCGCATAAAATTTAATTCCAAGATCGCCTGTTACTAGAGGATTGTCATAAAAGCGATTATCCTGTGTGGCATCGTTTATTTCCATCAACTCATTTTTCAAAATTCCATGGGCACAAAAGGCAACTTCTCTAGATGTCTCATTGCTCTCTATTCCAATTTTTGCTTTAAACCATTGACGTGTAGAATCAATAAGTGATACAAGAGAAATAGGTGTATCGCAGATTTGAGATGCTAGTTTAACAAGCTCATCAAAATCAGCTTCTGCATTTGTATCTAAAATATCATATCTTTCTAAGGCTTTCAATCGTTCTATTTCATTTTCAGGAAGTTTCGCAGAAATCATAATATAGCTTAGATAAGACTTACTTAGAAAATCAATCGGAATATTTTTACAATGTAATATTTTATTTCTTCTTTTCAAGGTTTCTCAATATTATAAAATATCCTTGACAAATTCATAGAAATCGAGTACTATTTTGCTATGAGTCTTTCCATATTAGAAAAATCTGCTATTCGAAAAAGAGTCACTCCTATCAGCATCCAAGGCTATCATGAACTTTTTCGACTCGGGTATATTCCTGAAAAAACAGAGTTAATAGAAGGAGTGATTGTAGAAAAAATGCCCAAAGACCCCATCCATGCAGGTTTAGTTCAAAGACTTTCTCTTTTTTTTATTCATTCAGTTTCTAAAGAATATCATGTAAGACAAGAAAATCCACTCCAGCTAAATGACTCGGAACCTGAGCCAGATTTAGCAATTGTAGATAAGGAAGAAAATGATTATCTTTATTCCCATCCAAATTCTGCTCATTTGGTTGTGGAAGTAGCTAATTCATCTCTTAACTATGATCGAGAAAAACTTTCGATGTATGCCAAAGCTTTGATCAGTGAAGTTTGGATCATCAATCTTATTACCATGGAAGTAGAAGTTTACACTACTCCCAGTAATTCTAAGTATCAGAGTTTTGTTATCTATAAAAAAGAAGACTCATTTAGTACAAAAGTAATCTCTGGATCTTTGTTTTCTTTAGGAAACTTTATTAGAAATAATAGTAAGTAAAACAATCATCTGTACTACATTTATTTCATTATTGGGATAAATTATCTATAAAATCCAAACCCATCATAGTCTCTAGGTTTCCAAATTTCTTCGATTTCATCTTTACTCAATGTGATTGTCCCATTCGATGGATCGAGGAGATTGTAAGTCAAATCATCATTTTTTGAATATACAACATACCAATGCTTTATTTTATTCCTTGTAAGCCCTCTTAGTAAAAAGAAGTTATGACCACTAAGAAGACCATCCAAGTAAGAATATGCTTCCTCTTCTTTGAATATATTTCGAAAGGCTTTTTGCTTGGTAACTTGAATTACATTCTCTACCCCCTCATGAGTGGTTCCAGTATCTGGATTTGTATTTGCCATTTTCTCTATATCTTCCTGTGAATAGTCATTTCCCTGTTTAAAAAAATTGAGGATTGCTTGTATTGCAGAAGCTCCGCAATTATAGGACTTATTTTGTAGTTCAAAATAAGAGAGGATATCTGAAGAAGGGACATCTACTTTGAAAAATTTATAACTAAAATTCATATAATGTGTTTCCTCTACATATCTTCCAAACTTTCTCCAATGATTAGCATTGTTCAAACTTTTATAGGCTAATCCAAAAATATAATCAAAACCTAATGTTTCAGGATACTTTCTCAATTGATGACCAATACCCTTACTATGATAAGCTTCTTTCAAAAAAAGAGCGAATCCATGAATCCCTTTTTTATTCCTAAATTTATCTTCTCTACTGTAAAAGGGAACATCTTCATTTAAAATATATCCTCCAATGATTTCCGTTCCGTCTCTCGCTACTATGCTATGAGTAGTATCTATATTGTTCTTTATGAATGTAAAATGATCTCCACCTATGATTCTCTTGTATACATTAGAAGCAACACTTGCTACTTCATCTATTTCCGAATCCAGTATTTTTGTAAGTTTAATTTCAGTTTCTATAGTATTCATAATGTTCTCCTGGAAGATATATGAATTGGCTGAGAACTTTTATTGCAAAATAAGAAGATATATTTATGTAACTATAATTTTTATTATTAGAGGTTGATATTTTTTTAAAAAAATGAAATAATTACGAATTTTTATTTAATATATACTACAGAGAAAGAAAACAAAACTTATATGAAAAAATATAAATCTATATTCAATGAAACCAAAGATCCTCTATTCGAGATGGCAAATCTCAGTCCTTCTAGGACGGGAATCGAAAAAGGATATATCTATATCAGCACTAAGCAGGGAAATCATGGTTGTAGAATTAAATATTTCTCTAATCTAAAAGATGAATCAAAAGTGATGATTGTATCTATTCCCCATTTTAAAGTGATAGAAGATACAGCTAAATGTTCCATAAAAATTAAAAAACAAGTAATACAATTTGCAAAGACTAACTCTAAGAAGCTATTGGATTTTTGGGACCAAGGAAATTCTTGGACGGACGATGAAGTCAGACAGTTTCAGGATAACTTAAAACTGTCTGACTCAGATTTGGAAAATGCAAAAGATCTTATATTATGAGGTTCAAATGTAAATAGTTAGTTCTTTCCTTATTCAGATTGATAGTAAGGAGACATTTGATCCCTGCATTCAGCATTTCCTTGAATAAAAAAAGATTTAGTCCATAAAAATGAATTTCCATAAGCTCCATTTTCGCCGAAAATGGATTCTATGGACTACATAGAGAGAGTGATAGAAAAAGAGATGTTGAGGGAAATACAAAGAGGTAAAAGTATCTTACTTTTAGGTCCCCGTCAAACAGGAAAAACAACCCTTTTAAATAGACTTTCTAAAGATCTATTTGTTACTTTCTTACTTCCTGGCGTAAGACAAAAATATGAAAGAGAACCAGAATCATTTGTGAGGGAAGTTTTAGCACTTTTAGAATCGAAGAAAAAACTTTTAATCGTACTCGATGAAATTCAAAAAGTACCACAAATATTTGATTCTATCCAATGGTTGGTAGACGAAAAAAAAGTTCAATTTGTTCTGAGTGGTTCCTCGTCTAGAAAATTAAGAAAAGATCCAACTCAAAATCTCCTCCCTGGTAGAGTAGTACATTTTCATCTAGATCCATTGAATCTGAACGAATTTAAAATCAAAGATCTAGAAGATGAATTACTATATGGTTCCTTGCCCGGAATTAAACTTTTAAAGTCAAACCAAGATAAAGAAAAAGATCTTATTTCTTATGTTGAAATTTATTTAGAGGAAGAAATTAGAAATGAAGCAGTAGTAAGAAACTTACCTGCATTTGGAAAGTTTTTAGAGCTTGCCGCAGAAGAATCAGGTCAGATTATAAATTTACGAAACATCTCAAGAGAAATTGGTATTGCACATTCTACAGTTGCTGATTACTACCAAATTTTAGAAGATACACTCATCGCAGAAAGAATAGAACCTTTTACCAAAGGTAGCACTAGAAAGAAATTAACTAAATCGCCAAGATACTTATTTTTTGATATGGGTGTGGCAAGAGTTGCGTCACATCAGCCACCAGTTCTAACGAATGAAGCACGAGGTAAAGCTTTTGAATCTTATGTGGGGCTTCAAATACTACGCATGTTGCGTAATAAAATTCCCAGAATGAATCTTTCTTTTTGGAGAGACCCCGATGGTCCTGAAGTTGATTGGATTGTTAATAAAGGAAATGAAATCATACCCATAGAGGTGAAATACACAAAAAAACCCGAAAAAAAACACTTTCATCACTTACAAACATTCTTATCAGAGTATCCACAAGCAAAGAAAGCTTATGTTGTTTGTCTAATAGATAAAATTCAAAAATGGGATAGGGATTGCTATGCTATCCCTCATTCTGATATAAGAGAAATATTAGAATAGGTAAAAGTATCTTACTTTCCGCATACTATCAAATTAGAAATTTGCTCTATGGCGGTATCTGCCTCACTCATTCCTAACAAAACAGGCCAGACATGAAACATTTTTGGATATTCAAAGTAGTTAAAAGGTATTTTATTAGCTTCCAAGTTCTTTCTTAATCTCATAGAATCAGAGAGTAGTACATCATGAGTTCCTATAAAAATTGATATTTTTCCGAGTCCTTTTGTATCACCATATATTGGACTGATAAGAGGGTCTTGGGTAGACTGCTTTCCGGCATACACTTTGCCTGCCCAGACCAAGCCCTTTATACTTAAGACTTTATCGAGAGGATCTATTTTTTGGACTTCGGGATCACTCATTGTCACATCCAACCAAGGTGAGATGAGAATGATCTGCGATGGACCGGCCTTTTTTTCTTTTTGTAACTTTTGAGCCAATCCTAAAGAGAGACCCCCTCCAGCAGAATCGCCTAGAAATACTATATTTTCTGATTTAGTTTGTGTTAATAAATCATTGTATACTGACTCTATAAATAAGTAAACATCGTTGTACATACTTTCAGGAGATAGGGGATAATCAGGTACTACAATTTTAGAATTTGTTTTACGAGCTATTTCTTCTATCATATCCCATTGGAATTTTACTATATTATTGATATATGCTCCTCCATGAAGATAGAGGATAACTTTTTCTGATTTATTATTCTTTGGAGAAATTGTCCAAATACTTCTTTCTTTAAACTTAGTTTGGGTAAAAACAAAGTCTTTTTTTAAAGAATCAGATGGTGATTGAGCTTCAACCCTTCCTTTATTTTTCTCCATTGCCTTATTTAATCCATCTTTCATATTAAAAACAGAGGCTCCAATTTTTAAAAATTTAGATTGAAGACTTTCAGATTCACTGTGAATATAAATGAAATTTTGAGTTAGTTGGTTTATATTACATTTTGAATAATTTAAGTTTTTTGAAGATTGGCAGCTAAAGAATAATAAAAGTAGAAAACCGGATAGATATACTGTAATATTTTTATTAAATTTATTTATATTCATAGAAAGTCTTTGTTACCTCTTAATTTATCTGAATTCATGTGTTAATTTAATGGGAATAGGGTATATGTACTTCGAAATCACAATCCTCGTTAAATATATGATTAGGATCTATTTCAGAACATAACGATCTCAAAAGTTCAACTTTATTATCCTCCTCAAGAATAATATAATTATTAACTAGTCTTGATAAACACATTGTATTAAATTTATTATCTTTGATACATTTTTCATAGTAGTCGTTACTTTTATTTAAAAAAGATATTTCATTAGTTTCTATATACTTTTTATAGGTTATTTCTCCTAAAAGTTGATCCAAAGGATAATGTTTGAGAATTTTAAAGAAAACACTGTGTTCAATAGCAGAAACAAAATTATAATCTTTATTTGTCAGAGACGATTTAATTTCTATAGACCCAGTTGGTTTATAAGCAATACCCGGTTTCGCCCATTCAACATAGTAAAAATAATTAGAAATTAATATTGAATTAATGAAAAAATATAAGCAAATTGAAAATAAAATAAGTATCTTATAAAAATTTTTAATTTTCATAAATATGAAATAAGAATTAAAATTGAGTTTAGGAAATACAATTAATGAAAGCGGAATAATTATAAAACAATCAGTTAGAGTAAAATCGAAAAATGATTGTATTAAAATAAAAGTAAGTAGTATAAATCTAAAAATATAATTTTTCTCATTTATTTTAGAGAGAATAGATTTAAGTAAAATTATTAAAATTAATATAGATGTAGATAGTCCCAATAATCCTGTTGATACAAATATTTGTAGAAATAGATTATGCGCATGAAGATGAATTCCATGATTTTTAAAAAAATCTACAAAAAAAGTGAAATCTGATAAAAAAGGATAATGCATAAAGATAGATGTACTATCAAAACCAAATCCTGTTAAGATCGACTTATCAATAACTAACTTAGATAAGTATTTGAATATTATTACTCTAGCCTGAATAGAATATATATTAAAATTAAATATATTCTCTTTATATAAAATAATAGATATTATAATTGAAAAAAGAATAACCATACCTATGTAGGTTAGATTCTTTTTCTGATATTTGAAAAAGATATAGTAAAAAATAATATATAAAATTAATCCTATAATATTCGATCTGGATTTTGTTATTACAAGAAGCAGAATTAATAGTATTAATAAAATAAAATAAGAAATATTATAAAGCTTTAAATTATATTTTAGTTCTGAAGTTTTCGAAATATTCATAATTAAAATGGTACAATAGAAAGCAAAAAAACCTCCTAAAGAATTAATATGAAAACCAAACCAATAAATTGAATTTGAGTAATTATTATTTATAAGATAAATAGTAGAAAATATTAAAAATAAGGTTAATGTATACAAAAATATTTGAAGAATTATATCGAATAAATAGCTTTTTTTAAGAAAGTCTTTATTGGTAGATATAATATGCATTAAAATTAAAGTTACTATTAAAGATGAACCCATTATAGAATCGTATGGAACAAAAGAGTAAACATTTATAATGTAAACTATTAATAAAAGAATGATTTGATATAAATAAACTTTAAACTCAGAAAAGAGAATATAAATAGATAAATAAATTATTAAAAAAGTAAATTTATAACCCGGAGAGTTATAAAGAAAAGAATTAAATAAAGTTGTATTTGCTATTACTGTAAAAACAAAAATAGAATCTATGCTCTTATACTTTAAGGCAGTAAAGTATAGAGATATCAAGAGTATAATACTAAATGATTGAATATATATCTTGATATTTGAAATACCGACATCTGGTAAATAAAGTGCTGAAAAATAATAATTTATCAATAAGTAAAATGCTGAAATATATAAAAAACATAAAACTTTAATATCAATCTTATTTTTTAAATAAAATACTGTTAAAGAAAATAATAGATAAAAACCAATGTAATTATATTTAGTATTTATACTTCTTCCCTCTAATATAAAAATATATAAATATAAAAAGAAAAATAATGGAATAGGTAAAATTTTCAGTATATATAAAAGATTTTTTCTAGATAAAATATTATATATTATTGTCGTTCCTTTAGTTATTAAATATAGTATTGGAAAAAATATAATAATATCTAATATTATATTTAATTTAACTATATGTTTAATAAATAAATCTATAAAAATTTGTACTCCAACTTTATTCAATAGAACACTAATCGTAAGTATAAAATAAATAAAAATGTTAGTAAACGGAGGTCTCAAAAACTCTCTTATATATAATAATAAGTAATGATTCCAGAATATATTATTTAATAAAAAAGGAGTAAAGGTAAAAACTACATGCTGTATTTTTTTAGATTTTGAAATATACGCTATTAAACAAATTGATATAAATAAATAGAGTATAAAAAATTTAACTAAAATGCCTTCATTTATATCTAGGGTTTCCCATGAGGTTAGAATATTTTGAGAGTTTGGATTGAGGTACAAGAGTCTTATTAAAAAAGCATAGATTGATATATTATTGATGGCTAGTATATTAATTTTAGAATGTTTTTCTAAACTATCAAGAAAACCAATAAATAATTGGTTTTCAAAAATATATTGAAATAATAAATAAATAATTATACTAAATGATAATCCAAAAAAGAATTTCCATTTTCTCTTTAAAAGAGGTAAAATTCCAAAAATAATTGCCCAAGGTTTAATTGTACAAATAATAATAAAATCAAAAATTGATAAATAGAATCTATTTTTGGATATATTAATATAATAAAATCTTAAGAAAACGAATAAAAGGGGAACATTTTGACCGAATTTTAAAATATCTCTTACAGGGTCAGAAATCAAAATAATCGAAACAATGATATACTTTAAGAATATATTGATTTTTATTTTATTTAGGTATGATGAAATAAGGTATGATATTAATAATATATTGAGTAGTAAAAATAATACTTTAAATATCGAATAGGAAATGAATGAAGTAAGGATTGCAAACGGATATATGTATGTTGGGAAATAAACAAAATTAGTTTCATCAGAATCATGAGTTAAAATTTCTTTTTCTTTTTCAATCCAAATCTTAGATCTTTCATTACCGTATGCACTATTGCTATAGATACTTTCTTTGTTATCTTCAACATAAAGTTTAGCAGATATCCATGTTGGATAAAGATCGATGAAGTCACTTTCAAAAATATTATCCTTGAAGCAGAATACTAATTGGAATATTAATGAATAAATAATAAGGACTTTTTTTGCAGATATCATTTTATGTATAATAATTTTTTGGAAATTTTTGATAAAGATTTCAACTTACGTGGGATAGTAAATAACTGATAAACATGATCATAATAAATATAAAATCGAATATGAACGTCATCTTCATTTAATTTTTTAATCGTATAGTTAAATACATAATTTCTGATTAATTCTCCATTTTCAAATCTAGAAGATTTAATTTGGATAGTTTTGGATTGAGGGTTAAGGACTCTGTTTACAACAGAAATATAAATATCAATCTTTTTATTATTAATATTGTATGACAAAATTTTTGAATTTGAATCAATTATTATTGTTTTAAATGAATTTGAATCAATTAAATCATCGAAAACTTCAGGCACAAATTGATTGAGTGAAGAAATTTCTTTTTCAATCTCGTTTATATTGTTTTTAGAATAAGTAGCCGAAAGTTCACTAATGGTAAAATTATTTAAATACATATCTAAATATAAGAAAAAGTACAAAAAAATAGGTAAAAATAAAAAATAATAATGATTAAGGGATTTTATTTTTATAGTTTTATTTTTTAAATCAGTATTATTCATATAAATTAGGATAATTAAATTCTCAATTTTCGGTGAATCTTTTGAAAATATTTTCAAAATAGGATGTCAAATAATTATTATATACTACTCCCCTAAATCAATTATAAAATCAAATCAAATTTCTAAAATATAACTTCTTTCAAATCTCTTCTTGGACTAAAAAAAGATAAATCTGCTTTTCCCAATCTTCCACCTAGTTGAATTTTGGCTTCAGGTTTAAGATTTAGTAAGTTTCTTATTTGAGTTTGAAATTCCAAACTTTCGGGATAATCTACAAACGCTTGATTCATAGTATGAAATACAAACCCATTGGCTGGAATTGAAAGACAGATTCTTGAAAAATCTCTTCCTGTATTTACCCAGGTGATGTGATCGTCTTTTCCTTCTGTAACTAAAAATAAGAAGCCTTTGGATGAATAAACCTGATCTTTGAAGGTATCCAGGGATTGTTTTAAAGCAGACGTACTATTCCAATCTTTGGGTGATAGGCTCACAAAAAAATTCCTTGCCAACCATAACACTGGATTTGTAAGACCATTTCCTTCTAAAGTGATACCATCTCTTTTGGAATAGATATCCTTTTCTGATAATCTAAACCAAACTCGAGAAATCTCATTTTTCTCATAACTTTCAATTTCTTTTTTGAATGATTCAATTAAAATCTCAATTAGGGAATTGAATTGTTTCTTTTCGGAAGAATAAACTAATTTAGTAGTACGAATTCCACTGGACTCTAAAATGAATCTATAGTTTTCATCAGTTAAGAACTCTCCTTCGTACTTCTTTCGATTCATCTGTCGGAGTGGTATATACTTTGCCAAAGGATCTTTTTCTAAGTTACTTTTGGGTTGTAATTCAATTTTAGCCACAGGAAGAGTTCCCGTTTTTTCCATTGAATCTATACCCTTGGGAAAAAGAGATATTTTTAACTGAATACCCCATTCCCGAGCACCAATTTCTAAAAATTCCAGAAATGTTCCCATTGAGTGATACAGTTGCCGATTGATAGGATCGATAGGGAGTAATTGTCTTTCTTTATCGGCATATAGGTAAAAAGAGTTAGGGGATTCAATCTTTATCTTCCATGGTTGGGTATTATGAGAATTGGGAGCTGTAATTCCAAAAAGTAAAATCTTTAGAATGGAATCGGTGATACCTTCTCCTTCTGCAAATTCTTTTGGATATCGCTTGCTAAATTCGATATCCTTTGAATTTGCAAGAACTTGGTAAAGTAAATCCGGAACAGATAAAATACCCATTCCAAGAACGGAAGAGTATAAAAAGTTTTTTCTAGAGATTGATTTCATGATTTTAGAATTTTCTCATTATTTGTAAATTTATTTCTTGCTGACCAATTACTGACAAATCCAGAGATAGTGTCAAATATTTTCTGGAAGTATGATTGTAAATCTTGTTCTGCTAGGTACTGATTCTAGAATTTTTCCGATGATGTAAGCCTGAACCCTAACTGGAGGTTTTGTAATAAAAAAAGCCTGAAAAATTGAAGGTATAATTTCAGTTGGAATACTAGTTTCTATTCATAGAGCGAGTTACACCTATGTTGGTGTGATCAGTGTTTCTTGTGAAACGCTTGCTGAAGGAATTTCTAAGGGTTTTGGGAACAGCTTTTGTATATTCCTATCATCTTAATTATTTCGAAATATTTCATTTGCTATCATTTTTTATTAAAAAAATATTGATATATTATCATGCAAGAAATCGAAGAATACATAAATAATTTTCCACCTAATGTGCAAACTATACTAAAAAAATTGAGAAAATTGGTAAAAAAAACATGCCCGGAAGCTACAGAACTGTTTTCCTATGGAATGCCAGCTTATAAGCTAAATGGGAAACCACTTGTATACTTTGCAGGCTATAAAAATCATATAGGCTTGTATGCCACTCCAGATGGTCATACGCATTTTAAAGAGGAACTAGCAATTTATAAACAGGGAAAAGGTTCTGTTCAGTTTCCTCTCGATAAAGCGATACCGTATGACTTAATCAAGAGAATAGTTGAATTTAAAACAGGAAATATTCTTTCTAAGAAAAAACTTACAAAAGTAAACCGCGGGTAGAGATCGCAAATCCCCCCATATCTTTTATAAATTCCAGTGCGTCACGTTTTACACGATATCCAAAAAATAAAATACGAAGCTCGCCTTCAAATGAATCTTTGAGGAGTTCGACTAGAAAAAAGAATTTCTTAGCCTCTTCAAGAGTGAGATTGCTTTTTACTTCTCCTAAAACCACAACAGGTTTATCTTGAATGCTTCCTTTTATGATTAGATCGAGCTCGATTGTCCTGCCACCTATTACATAATCCTCTCTAAATGAGGAATCTATCTGCATATTCCAATTATTTTCTAAAACTTCAGGAACTAGATCTAGAGCAAAATCCTCTAGGGAACCACCGAAGGATTCAGAGAGCCCTCCGACTTGACGGGCTAAATTTTGGACAGATTTCTCTAGTTTATCTACCTTAACTTCAAGTCGATCTACCTTAACTTCAAGTCGATCTACCTTAATTTCAAGCTGATTTACCTTAACTTCAAGCTGATTTACTTTAACTTCAAGTCGATCGACCTTAATTTCAAGATGATTTACTTTTTCTTCAAGTCGATTTACTTTACTCTCAGTTCCTTTTTGAGCTGTTCTTAAATCTAAAGTAATTTCTTTCAACTCATTAAAATCAGAAATTTTTACCAGATCATTGTAGCTATGAAAAATAACATCCGCTAGAATTGAGGATTGATCCTCATTGAATGTAGATTTGAATTTGGATTCGAGAAATTCTATTTTTTCCATGACAAAAGCCCTCTAGGAAAAGATTATAAAAGTACCCCTTCATTTGTAAAGTAAAAATTTAGGAGAATTTTATTGAATTAAGTATTCACTAACCAATTTATAGACCTCATACTTTACAATCAGTCCTATATGAGTAGAATTCACTTCTTTATTTGTAATACGTGGTGAGTATTTATCCACACAAGCTTCCCAACTTACAATATTATCATATTTTGAATAAATAGAATAGAGAGGTATTTCGAGTGGAGTTTGGAATCTATCATCAATCTCTTTTTCTAATAATTCTAAATCAATGCTGTAACGTTTGCTAAACAAGTCTCCTATAGAAGTATATTTGGGTCCACCTATAATGGGTGAGCCTAATGTTATTACTTTTTCTACAAAATCTTGATGATCTCTAGCCGCTTCTCTGCCTATATAACCTCCTAAACTCCAACCAATAATGATGATCTTTTGATTCGATTCTCTGGATAAATTTACTATCAAGTCTTTAACCTGTTCTAAAAGTTGTGGTACATTACCATGATTCTCGCCCAATCCCCATCCTATTGCATTATACCCCAAATGAATTAAAAAATTTCTCAAGGGAGTCATTATTGTATCATCAGTCCCATAACCAGGTAATACAAGAATAGTTTCTCCATTTCCAGTTTTAGGCAGTTTATTTATTTTTGGAATGTGAGCGATTAAACTAGCTAAATCAAAAATTCCAAAAATTTCCCGGGGTATATTTACTTTATTAGGAATAGAATATTCTTTTCTATAGGATCTATATTCATTTTCAAATATCATTGTACTACTCATCTTTTTGTCCTCCTGAAAGAACTCTTAAAATTAATAAATTAGTAGTGGCTGTGGCTAGAAGTTTTCCTTTTTCTGTTTTCATCTCTCCAATCATGTGAATGGTAGTATGCCCTCTCGCTTCGATAGATGCTGTTACAATTACCGTTTGGTCATTGGCAACACCTCTTATGTATTGCACATTCATATCAATCGTGGTAACGGGTTTTTTGGCTACCAAATAGCTCAAAGGACCAAATGCATTATCAAAAGCTGCAGCTATATATCCTCCTTGCATAAAACCCATGGGATTTGTCTGATTGGTTTTAACAGGAAAGGAAACTGTAATACTTTTATTTTTTACATATTCAAGTATTTCAGCATTCATATCCACAAATGATGGTGGGGGAAGAGTGATTTTATGATTCCCGGATTGAAAACCTTCACTCATTTCTTTCATAATATTTTTGATTTCATTTTTATTCAATGTTTGCATTTTCATTTCCTTCTTATTTTTACTTTCTAAGTCTGTAATGTTACCATTGGTTACATAAAATTAAATCATTCGAAAATTGTAAACAAAAAAATGTTGCCATTGGTAACATAGGGCTTAGCTTTTGACAATGAGAAAGAAATCCTACCATCATACCGATCTAAAAAAAGCTCTCTTTATTGCCTGTCATAAGTTATTGAAAAGCACCGAACCCGATAAAATATCACTGAGAATTCTTGCAGAGGAGATTGGAGTTTCTCATGCCGCAATTTATCGTCATTTTAAAGACAGAGAGGCACTATTAGAGGTAATGGCTACATATGGGTTCGAACGACTGGCAAAGGCTCAAAAAACGGCTCTAATGACGGAAAAAACGGCAGAACTAGGGTTTCTAAGAGCTGGTGTGGCGTATATTTTGTTTGCAATCAGGAATCCTTTTTATTATAAGATTATGTTTTTAACAAAACGATCAAATCCTTCAGATGAACTCAAAAGATCGAGGCTCCGTTCTTATTCTATTTTAGTTAATGCCTGTCGGAATTATCTAAAAGAGAAAGGGAGAAATAATGATCCTAGAGAATATGCTCTTATGGCTTGGTCACTTGTGCATGGATATTCTAACTTGTATCTCGAAACAGGCTTTCCTAAATCAGAAGCTACTGCTCTAAACAGGAATCCTACTCAGTTTGCGGAAGATATATTAAGAAATATGATGTTTTAATAATTTCGTAATTCAATTAAGATTCTCTTCCTGCATAGATTCGTAGTCCCCCAAATAAAGTCCAAATCAGAAATAGTATTACAAGTACAACTACCGTAGGTGTTGCTTCCTTTATTATTTCCTCTTCTAAAGAAAGGATTGGTTTTAGCAAGGCAATCCCAGCAGTCAAATCCAGATTATGATAATTACCTACCACTGTGACAGCGTAGATAGGAGAATCATCATAGATTTGCACTGCCAATTTTGATTTTTGCCATTTTTCCAAGAATAGCTCTAAACGGAGCGGGTCTTCCATCCATTCACTCTTTAACCAAAGCCATTGTGTTTTATCTTCAGGAAACTCTTTTTGTAAATAAGGAGCTACAAAATAGTAGGTATATGATTTTCGGGAACTTCTTCTACTAGTTGAGAATGACATATCTGAAAAGACTCCAACTTTTTCTAGTGATACATTACCTTCATTCAGAGTATAAACTTGTTCAATTTGACTCGATTTATTTGGATCTTCATGTGTAATATTGTAAATATAATTTATATTTTTTGCAGAGAAAATAGAGATGAATAATGTCAAAATACTAGAACCTATGATTCCCAGTCTTTTACCCGAAGAGTAGTACATAATGAATCCTAGTAGTACAATGAGACTAAATTGAGTTCCAAACTGCATCCAGCGAACATGGGGTAGAAAATGCCATGATAAAAAAGAGATAACTAATCCCAGTAATATCTCAATATAACCCAATATAAATATACCTAAAAAGGGAGGCAGTGGTGAATCATCTATTTCTATTTCTTCTTTTTTCTTATTTTTTCTATTTAGCCATTTTTTCAATCTAGGGTTCGTATCACTTGCATTTTCTTTTTTTACAGAGGTGATATAGAAAAATAAAAAGACGATTGAAAAGAGATCAAAGTAGAGATACTCGTAGAAGAATTCTTCTTTATGCTCAATAAATTTTCTTCCCCCTTCTTCCCGTGTAAAGATCCATAGCTTATCCTTATAGTGAGACCCATGCCAATCGAATATAATGTCTCTTCCATCGAAATTTACTTTGTGGGTGTAGTAACACCTTTGGTTGGAACAAAATGAATTTGTCTCTTCTTCGGTCAATGGAGTAGGCTCCACTTGTTCAACGGAATAAGATACCCAATTATAAAAAACAATTGTTTGAGAAATAGAAGTAAGTAATAGGACAATCAATATGGCAAAAAATAGAATTACCCGAGTCCATTCATAGATTGATTTTAGAGCATTCATAGAGTTTCCTATTTTTAGATGAATCTAGTTTAAAGTAGAATTCTATCTTTTCAACATTAAAATTAATTTTAGATATAATTTTCAATTAAATTAATTAATAATTTTTTTTACCTTATTGTTTTCAGTTGGATTAATTATGTGATATCTATTGTATGATAAACAATACTTTTTATTTTTAAGCTAATTTAGAGAGAGAATAGAGATATAATTACTTATGATTAAATTAATTCCAATTAAAAACAAAGACAGAGTTGATCAATTTAAAATGATTTCAATTCTAATTCAGTTTGTTTGCATTATCATATTATTTCTTAGAATTAGAATTAATAAATTTTCAAAATATAAAATTATTTTAAATTTATTTATATGGATACTATTTCTTCTATTTATGCCTAAATAAAATAGGCAATCTATTTGCTAACTCTTTATATGAAAAAAAAATATTTACACCAATAACCCCAGCACTTTCTTTATTATTATTGCGTATTGCAATTGAAAAAGAAATGTAAATTCCATTATTCTATATAATAAATTTAAAATAGGAGTAATAAAATTTTTATGAATAATCAATCTAAAATAGAATACGCTTTAAATGAACTTATCAAGGGAGATTCGTTTGCTGATATTGGAGAAGTGTTTTCTAATGATTATCTTGCCCATACAGGAGATAAACAATACAAAAGGCAAGCATACAAAATCTATAAAAGGAATCCCCGCTTCAGAGAAAATAATTCAATGGGATGAGATGATTGTTTCTAAGTTTGTACAAGGAAAAATTGTTGAAGAATGGATAGTCTCGGAGCTTGTAGGGAAGTTACTTTTAAAAGTTTCTAAATAAATTTCGATATCTAACTTATATGAGAAAGGGGTTATATACTCTCTTCCAAAAATTCAAATCACTTTTTTTTATCAAATATTATTAAAAATATATTAAGTTATTGCAATATTAAAAATATCGAATATTATAGTCAAAATTTTTAAAGGTTAAAAAAATTATGAAAAAACTATTTATGTTAAATCTTGTTGTAATTGCATTGCTTGGCAATTGTGCAACAAGTGGATTTGGTTCAGTTGGAGTTGTATTTACTTCCCATAAGGTTGGAGTCTATGGAACTGATTTAGAAGGTTCTAAAAAAGGAAAAGCATGTGCAGAGTCATATTTAGGAGCTGTGGCAGTAGGAGATGGATCTGTCCAGGAAGCCGCTAAAAAACAGAATATTACAAAAATTAAAAGTATAAATTTAGAAAGTTTTAGTGTTTTAGGTTTATATGCAAGCCTTTGTACTTTAGTTACGGGGGATTAAAATGAAACTTATAATCTTCTTTTTATTGTTACCTTTTCTATTTCTAAATTGCTATATGACAGCTCAATATGGAAACCCTGCTAATACAGTTTTTTTTAATAAAGGTACCAATGGTTTTAGTGCATCTGAATTTAATCCTAAGGATAGAGTGGGGGAAGCCTGTGTTACTAATTTTTTTGCTCTAATTGCCATTGGAGATGGAAGTGTAGAGAAAGCGGCTTCAAGATCAGGAATTACAAAGATATCGAGTATAGATCATGAGACTAAGTTTAACTATTTAGTTATTCAAGATGTATGTACGATTGTTAGAGGGCAGTGAAATGAATAAATCACTACTTTATCTAATCTTAATTCTATTTTTAGGCAACTGTTTGTCGATAGGGCACTCTCAGGGCTTCGGTCCATCTGGGTGGATTTACGCGAATTATAAGGTTGGGGTATCTGGAGGTACTGTTGCACCGGGAAGTAAAACTGCTAAATCGTGTGTAACTAAGGTTTCCTTCCTCTTGACTTTTGGTGATGCAAGTATAGAAGAAGCCGCTCGGGATGGAAAAATTAAAAAAATCTATACAGTAGATAAGGAAGGATTTGGAATACTCAATTCTATTCTCTTTCATCGTTTATGTACTGTAATCACTGGAGAATGATTTTCCCCTGGAGACTTTGGTAAAAGTGATTTAGATATTCGACATTTTTGTAATTATGTTATTGATGGCGTTCCTGCAAAAAGTCAGTTTTTGCTATTTTATTCGCAACAATCCTAGGCTTTTTTCCGCCTGCCGGCGGAAAAAGATAGTTATTGCAGTTGCGTCATTGATTAAATAACATATTTACTATCTTTTTTATATTAAATTCTTGTTTTGAATTTTAATCTTCGGGTAAGAGTTTAATATAAAATTTTATGATTACTCAAGCGAGAAAAAAGGTTCCAAAAAAAGAAAAGAAACCCGAACGGTCGTGGAGCTGGTTCCTGAGCTGGAGTCGAAGGATGGTCCCCGAGAGGGACATCTGTTTGTCCCGTATCGAGGGAAATCTCCGGGGTTTTGTACTACATAGTTGTGTTTTACAATATTGCTTTGCAGACTGGAACCTTTCAATATGACTCAGATTTCTAATGAATCAATTAATCATTGACTCAAATGTATTTTGAAAGATACCTTATCGTGAGATGACTCCATGGCTTAATTAGTCATTTTGAAATCAAACAGAAAATTTCTTGTGTTTTTGTGTAATTGTGCTTCTATGGATTTATGGAAAAAAATATAACTCTCAAACTAGATGAAGATATTTTAAAATTATGCAAGCATCAGGCAGTAGAGGCAAATAAATCTCTCTCTAAATGGGTGGCTGATCTTTTGCAAAAGGAGATTCAAAATTCAATTCAGAAAGAAAGAGAAGAATATGAAAAAGTAAAGGAAAGAGCACTCAAAAAATTAGCAAAAGGTTATAATCTTGGAGGGAAGCCCTTAAAGAGAGAAGAGATTTATGATCGAAAAAGCATTCATTGATACAAATATAATCATCTATGCCCATGATAAGAAGGAGCCAATAAAAAGGAAAATTGCATCATCGATTTTAAATACTCTCTGGGAATCAGATGTGAAACCAATCATTAGTATCCAAGTATTACAAGAACTGTATGTAAACTTAAGTCGATTTTTGGCACATAAAGAAACGAATGAAATTTTGAATATTTATAAATATTGGGAAATAATAGATAACTCATTTCCAATATTTGAGAAAGCAGTGAGTTTATCACAAAAGTATAAATTATCTTTTTGGGATAGCTCAATTCTTAGTTCTGCGATCGCTGGAGGAGCAGGTATCATCTATACAGAAGATTTGAACCATGGACAAAAAATTGAAGGTATTACAATCCTAAATCCTTTTCTGTGAGAATCCCCTAGAATCAAATTCTACCCCTTCCCCCACATTCAAAATCCTTGCCAAAACCATTAATTTTTCTAATCCTTGTCAAAAGAACGAGAAACTATTCCCTATGAAACTAAAGACAGACAAAATCCCAATTCTCCTTAGACTTTCCGCCCTACTATTCCTATTTTTAGCTTTTTCGGTGCTTGTTTCGCAAGGAAAGGAGAAGAAATCTCTCTATGTGTATAAGATTCTTTTGAAGGATGTGAAGGATCCCAATTTGGAAGCCCGGTTTCGGTCGCGGTTGACGGAGTATTATATCCAGAAGCATCCCGAATATTCTATCATGGATGACGATAGCATTTGGACTCTCAAGCAGAAGGTGGAAAAGCAGAGAGCTTTAGGGTGTGATGAGGAAACCTGTGTGCGGGAGATTTCGAGGGGGATCAATGCCGATGAAGTGATCACGGGTGAGATACAGCAAAAAAAAGACAGGTATGTGTTTAGTTTTAAGAATACAAAGAAGATCGAAAAATCATCCAATTTGGAAATCAAAAGTGTCACACAGGGAGAAATGTTTACCTACCAGAGCGACTACTATGTAAATGAAATCGCCAAAGCCCTCATGAATCCGTTGTACAAAATCGATGTCAAGAGTGCCCCCCTGGCAGAAGAAGAAATCGGAGAGATCAATATCCCCACGCTAAAGAGCCTAAGCGAAATCAAACTCCCCGAAGTAAAACGCGAAAACATTGATCTTATCAAACGCCTCAAAGAATTCAATCTGGGTGGAGCAGATACCCTGGCAAAAGAAGGCAAGTACGACAAAGCCATGGACAGAATCCGCGACGGTCTCGATGGAATCGATAGCCTTCCTCCCGCCGACAAAAAAGCTTCCACGGGTCTCAGAGAGGAATTTGTAAAACGCTTGTACTACATTGGAGATAAACTCTTTGAAGATAGATTCATAAAACTAGAAACCGCACATCGGGAAGAAAAAAACTGGACACCCGAAAAAGAGGGATTTTTTTCTAAGCTCTTTATTGGGAAGAAGGCAGGCTTTGATCTGCGATTTTTAGAGGGGAGCAAGGGAATCTCAGGATGGACTGAGCTAAGGGAGGATTATTATAAAGAGATTTTAGCGAAAGAGAGAAATCCTGATACGGTGAAGAAAATTGAGGGGTTTTTGAAGGAATATGTAAACAAAAAGTATGAGAATTTAGTAAATGAACCTGAATCGAAAGGGGATGAATTGTTTGCAAAAGAGTCATACTTGGAGGCGATTACCGAGTATGACAAGGCACTGCAAGTTTTAGCGGATTACAAGGGAGATGTGGTCTTGGATTTAAGTCTTCCAAAGAGAATCGAGGAAAAAAAACAATTTAGCGGGAAGAAGTATTACGTGCCCTTGGTCACTAAATTAGAATTCGAGGGGGATGGGTATAGTCAGTCGGGGCAGTTTGGGAGTGCGTTACAGAGTTATACATCGGCTGTAACTAGTTTCAACGAGGGTCGAATTTTTTTGGATGGTAAGATAGAAGGAAGGTTGGTAGGGAAGAAATCCAGCGCCGAAATGCAAAGTGTTTACGACAGTACAATCTCAGAGTTTGAAACTCAGTGGAGCAATGGGAATTATATAAAAGCCAGTGATACACTTCAAACCGCTAAAAGCAGATTGGAATCTGCTCTTCAAAACTCTGGAACAAGAAAAGATATCTTGGATAAAATTATTGGGCTCCAGGCGGGTATCCCCAAAAAGCTGGAAGCAGAGAAGCAGATACTAGCCCAAAAAGAAGCCAAGTTTCAGGACGCTATGAAATACGGGGGAGACTATGGGAGTCAGATTGCTGAGTTGAGAGCCCGAAGGGAAGGGATTGATGGGATTTTGAAGCAGATAGAGAACAAGGCTAATTGTTCTAATGTGGATGTTTTCTCCTCTAAATGCAAAATAATAAACACTGTAAAAATGCAATTTGTACAAATTCCCAGAGGGGAATTTATGATGGGTTGCAGTCCTGAGGATTCGGAATGCTATGATGATGAAAAACCACGTCACAAAGTTAAAATCACGCAAGCCTTCTTTTTGGGAACTACAGAGGTCACGCAGGGGCAGTGGAGGTCGGTGATGGGAAACAATCCGAGCTATTTTGGGAATTGTGGTGACAATTGTCCCGTAGAGAATGTAAGCTGGAATGACGCTCAGGATTTTATTAAAAAACTTTGCCAGAAGGAAGGGTTGAATCCTTGCAAATATCGATTGCCCACAGAGGCAGAGTGGGAATACTCTGCTAGGGCAGGTAGTTCTACTACATACTACTGGGGAAATCGGATGGATGGGTCCTATGCCTGGTATGATGGGAATTCGGGTGGGAAAACCCATGAAGTAGGCACTCGAAAGCCAAATGCATGGGGTTTATACGATATGACTGGAAATGTATGGGAGTGGGTGCAGGATTGGTATGATAGTGGGTATTATGGCAAAGGGGATGCTTTGGATCCAAGGGGGGCTAGTTCGGGCTCGGACCGTGTGGAACGTGGCGGCTCATGGGGCAGTGGCGCCGGGAGCTGTCGCACTTCCTATCGCTTCGTCAACGCTCCCGATGTCCGCAACTTCTTCCTCGGTTTCCGCCTCGCAAGGACACCGTAGGGTGTATCGGTGCGTCTCGGTACAAAATTTCTGTCATTCGACAGAAATTTCACTCGACGACCGGACTTTTTAGGGTTGGTTTACTTTAGAGAGTTTCTGTGATTAGAGGGGATGGTCAGTAGTATCCGTCTATACAGAAGAGGTCGGTGGTCGAGTGCTGGCTGATACTGGAAAAGTATCCTATTATCTAAAAATTACTGGTAAACAAAAAAATAGCCAGTGTATCGAGACCCCAGATATCCCAGATTGGTTTCGTGTATCGGCGCGTCTCGATACAAAATTTCTGTCCTACGACAGAAATTTCACTCGACGACCGTACTTTTTGGAGTTGGGGTAATTGAGAGAATTCCTGTGATTATAGGGAATGG
>CANGZW010000046.1 GCA_947458405.1 Leptospiraceae bacterium | reverse complement strand
TAAGAAATATTCTAAAGATGAAAAAGAAATCAATCCAAATGAGGATGTTAGAAAAAAACTTTCTAAAAAAAATTCTGTAAATATGAAAAAAATCTTAGTTTACCTAGGTTGTCTATACATACTCCTAATAAATTTTAACAGCCCCTTGACGGCTAGGGAAAAAGTGCAAATAGAGTTTTCCTTTGGATCTCTGAAAACCAATGTATCGGAAGATGCTAGTGCGGAAAAATTTAAAGATTTGTATTACGTTTATGATATCATTCCCCTCATCCAATCTCCCAATACTGAACGCTCAAATCTGGGATTGGTCAAATCTTCTGTATTTCGAGAATCTAAAATCGAGAATGTCAATTCCAGGCTGGGTTTTGAGTATAGGCTATTTCGGATGTTTGGATTGGGGGCTTCTTACAATCAAAGTATAGTCACAGTCACCAATGTACTACCAGGAGATTATCTAATTCTTTATAGTCTGGGGCTACCTCCCGAAACACCCAAAAGTACACCACCGGAAGCGTCCAATTTCTCTACACTAAATTCCCGTGATCTACGTAGTACAATCACTACGGCGGAAGTAGAGGCAAGCGTTCATCTCTTACCAAATGCAAAACAGTTTGATCCATTTATTCGATTGGGTTATGGAACTGCACTTCGGGGTGTATCAGGAAGTTCGCAAAAATTTTCCTATACAGCTGGAATACGGTATATATACAATGATAGATTTAGTATTTCTTTGGAGTACTACAAAGGAGATCTATATGGAAACTTGGGTCGCACGGATTTTGTAGTGGAAAGAGGAGGGCGGGTAGGTTTGGGGATTTATTTTTAAAAGTTAGAGGGTTCTATTGGACATTTTGATAATTTATCTCTGCTTGACATTCTATTCTACTTTCCTATTCTGTTTAAAAAACTCTATTTTTTTGGATATCCTAAATGAAAAAAAATACCCTTCTGGATGTATTTCAAGAGGCAACTAAAAATTCTAACCAATCCTTTTATACCAAGGACAGGTTTAAGTTTTTTCGCCCGACACCTTTTTCTGAAGTCTATAAAAAAGCCGAAAAACTGGCTCTTTTTTTAGTGAAGAAAGGTCTCAAAAAGGGAGATCGGGTTAGTGTTTTTTCTGACAATCGAATGGAATGGATGATAGCCGATATGGGAATCCTGCTTGCGGGTGGTATCACAGTTCCGAGGGGATCTGATTCCAATGAGAAAGAGATTGATTTTATTCTAGGGCACAGTGAGTCCACTTTTGTATTCATTGAACATCTAAGATTGTACAAAAAAATTGCCAATATTCTCACATCTATGAAACTTCCCACGATTGTTTTGGATTCTGCTTTTCCAAAAGATATTATCGAAAAAAATAATTTTTATTCCATTCATACAATTTTAGGAGAATCTGTTACCAATGAAGAATCATCTGTCTTACAAAAAATTAGACTGGAAACTAAGCCCAGCGATATTTTTACAATCATTTACACTTCCGGTACTACAGGTAACCCCAAGGGAGTGATGCTTTCCCATTCCAATATGATGTACCAGTTGGAAGTAGTTCCCAATGTAATTGATATCAATAAAAATGATCGGATTCTTTCCATACTCCCTGTCTGGCATATTTTCGAAAGATTTATGGTGTATTGCGCAATAGATGGGGGATCCTGCTACTATTACACAAATATCAAAGATCTCATGGAAGATTTTATTCGGGTCAAGCCCACTTTAATGGCGTCTGCTCCGAGACTTTGGGAACAAGTGTACCACAAATTGCATGAGAGAATAGAAAAAACAGAAGCCTTAAATAGAGAACTCTTCAATATTTCTTACAATATCAAACAAACCCGTCATCGAATGAGAAATATTTTAAATGACAATACAACCGATACCAAAGAAAAAAATATTCTCGAATCTTTTTTAGATAAAACAAATGCACTTTTGCAAATGTCACTCTTAAAGCTCCCCGATATGTACATGGATCCCATCTTTTTAAATAGGGTGCGTGCCATGCTCGGGGGTGAGTTGAAGGGAACACTATCGGGTGGAGGGGCTTTGCCCATTCATATAGATGAGTTTTTCAATGCCATTGGAATTCCTGTGTATGAAGGGTATGGTATGACAGAATGCTCACCTCTTATCTCTCTTCGATCCAAAGGTCGTATTATAGAGGGAACCGTTGGGTTTACCCCCAAAGGAACAGAGATTAGGCTAATCAAAGAAGATGGAATGGAAGCTAAACTGGGTGAGCAGGGTGTGATTTTCGTAAAAGGTCCCGGTGTGATGCAGGGGTATTACAAAAATCCTGAAGTTACCTCACAGGTTTTGAAAGATGGATGGATGAATACGGGAGACATTGGTCAGCTTTCCATAAATCTTGCCTTGAGTATCAAAGGTCGTGCCAAGGATACAATTGTGCTTTTGAGTGGGGAGAATGTGGAACCTGTACCAATAGAAACCATACTAACCCAAAACAGTTTAATAGAACAGGTTGTGGTTGTAGGACAGGACAAAAAAAATCTGGGAGCTCTTATCTGGCCGAATTATGAAAAACTCGAGGATGCTGGATTTGCAGTGGATGAGTTTGATAAGTCAATAGACTTGAACAAAAACAAAGAAATTAAAAATCTATATTCAAGTATCATTCACAACCTCATCAGTCAGGAAAATGGGTTTAAAAGTTTTGAGAGAATTGTAGACTTTCGATTTCTTCCTGATAAATTAAAAACGGGAGAAACTCTCACCAATCTCCAAAAAATCAAACGAAATGTTGTATTTCAAAAGTATCACACATTAATCGAATCCATCTATGGTAATAATATATGAAAGAAAAAATAATCCTTAAAACACCCGATCATTGGAACATCGCCCTCTACAAATACAAAACTCCAAATGTGACAAGAAAATACCCAGTCTTTTTATTGCATGGAATTGCTTCAAATCATACCATTTGGGATACAGGTTTTAGAGACTATGACTTTGCCTTGCATTTGGTAGATCAGGGGTATCAGGTGTATAGTCTCGATCTCAGAGGACGCACAGGCAGTGATGGGCCACATACGGGTAGGGGAGACGTTTGGTCAATCGATGATTATTTGTTGTGTGACTTACCAGCGGCTATTGAGTATATATTAGAAGATTGTAATGCGGAAAAACTCCACTGGGTAGGACATTCGTTGGGCGGAATCTTGGGATTTTTTTATCAGATCCGTCACAAGGCAGGAAATCTGCAAAGTTTGACAGCCTTTAGTTCAGCCCTCACCTATACATTTTCGACCATCAATCATTTGCGAACCTATATGGACTATTTGAGTGCATTTTTGTACTACCCGGTTGATACTTGGTATAAATTAGTTTATCCATTTATTGACATGGATACATATCTCACACGGTTTATTTGGAATGCAGACAATCTAACGCCCGAAGTCAAGAGATTTATCATCAACAACACTGTGCAAAAAATTGCTGTGCTAGAGTGGAACCAAATCAAAACAATCTCCGCGGCTGAAGGGATGCCCCGAATCTCGGGTGGATTCAATCACTATGTAAATGATAGACGAATTGTAACACCTGCATTTTTGATCACAGGGGATAGGGACTGGGTTTGTGCAGTGGATGGAGTCGAATGGACACGGGATCAATTGAAATGTCCTACACGTATGGCAATCTTCGGAAAAGAGTATGGAAGTAAAAATCACTATGGTCATTTAGATATAGTCTGTGGAATCAATGCTCCTAAAGAAACCTGGCCTGCGGCTGTGGGTTGGCTTGCGGAGCGAGATGGGGTATAGGGAAAGAATTTACAACAAAAAATTGTTTGTATAGGATTAAGCCTTTTTCATTTCTTGTAACTTTTACAAAAAAGTTTTTGATTCAACAATTAAGAAGCCTCTAATAGTTTTTTTGTTTTGCTATTAAGAGAATTCATAGCAAGTAAAACTTCTTCATGTGCCCTGGCTTGCTGCCGGAGATTAATAGCAATTGAGCTCATATTGTCACTCAGTTTTCCAATAGAGTCGGCTACCTGCTTAAACTTCACAGAGGTTTGATCCGCATACGAGCTTCCTTCTATAGCTGTCTTTTTTCCCATCTCTGTAAGACCAACCGTCTTTTTTACCGATTTTTTTATCTCATCGATTAAGCCCTGAATCTTACTTGCAGAACTTTTACTTTCATCGGAAAGCTTTCGTATTTCAATCGAAACCACTGCAAAGCCCCTTCCAAATTCACCCGCCCTAGAGGCCTCTACCGCCGCGTTGAGGGCAAGCATGTTTGTCTGCTTGGCTAGTTCGCTCACCACATCTGTGATACTTCCAATCTGATTGGTTTGAAATTCCAATTCCTTTATATAATCATTGATGGTAATTACTTTATCCTGGATGTCTGCCTGTAGTCCCTTCATCTGGTTTACCATTTCCTCGCCCTCTGTTGCCGCAGTTAAAACCAGTTGGCTTATTTCTGAGACCTGTCCCGCTTGTTCTGCTGATTGTTTGGAAGACTTGTCTAACATCTCTACCACTTGTGTTGTCTCATTGACTGCGGAGGACTGTTCAACCATTAGTTTTTCTAGTCGAAGTAAATTCTCCCGGAATACCTTGGATGATTTTATCATAGAACCAATCTCATTGTCTAAATTATCAAAACCATCATAATCTATATCCTTATTCCCCTTTGAAAGTGCATCCAAAATGAGCGTTATCCTTACTATATTTCCCACTACTTTTTCATTCATATAATGCAAGAGATAAGAACACAAACCTAGTGCTAAAAATGTAAAAATACTGATAGATAATAAAAAGAAGAAAGATTTATTCTTTTCAGTTTCTGCATATTCCAAAATTCGATTGGTTGCCAACTTACTTAAAGATTCGCCTAACGCTAATGCCTGGCTTGATCTGTCGAAGTAGTCTCCAAACTCTAAAGAATAATTACCAGAATTTGATTCTTCTTTTAATCTTTCCTTGAGTCCGTTATAGTCGATAAAATACCCCTTTTCTAATTTAGCTATTTCTTCCACGATTTCTTTGTCTAACAAAGGATTAGTTCGGATTGCCTGAATTTTTTTCCATGCATATTCAGCTCTCTTATTTAACATTGCCATTCTTTCCTGTATTTCAGGAGTGATAGGTGTTTTATTAAATAGGGCTATTGCAAAATAAGTTCTCTCTCTACCTCCAAACTCACGAATTTCCCAAGCATAATTGGAAATTAACTCTAGATTATTTATATTTGAGGGGATATCTACTTTATCTGTTGTTAAAGAATATTTGACAGCCTGTATCTCTTCTAGGATATTGGGGAACACAAAAGGAAATTTTTTTACGAAGTCCAAATCTCTCTGATCTATACTCACTGCAATATTTCTGTCAGTGACCTTTCGAACCTCATTCATTTCTAAAAGTAAGGTTTTAATTCTATCTGCAGATCTTGTATTACCTGATTCCATTAGATTGTGAACAGCTTCTTCTATCTTAGGTGTTCCCGATTCCCTTTGGGTTCTAAGTAAGTTTTGGAAATTTGCTGAGATTGGTGTGGGAATATTCAGGGCTACTTGTGATACGCTTCTTTCAAGGGAAAGTTCAATAGTTCCCAAATTAAAAAATGCTATATTTTTATATGAATCAAGCATGACCAAATTGGAAGCATAACTACTATAATATCTCTGAATCAATAAGAACCCAAAGGCACCAAACAGAACGATAAAGAATATAAAGAATGTGTTAATTAAGCTCTTTATACTTTTTTGTAAAAATTTTAAATTCATTTTTTTCTCCGACTTTTATTTTGGTCCCAAAACAAAATACATATCAATATTACCTTTATTTTTGGCTTGAATCTTACCCCTATGTTCACAATGAAAATGATCCTTAACAAGTTCATAGGTGGAACCCGATATATTAATTCTATCTGGCTCTCCTGAGGATTCCATTCGACTGGCTACATTCACAGAATCTCCCCAAATATCGTAACAAAATTTCTTAGTTCCAACCACACCTGCGGATATAGGACCCGTATTGATTCCAATTCGAATCTGCCAGGAATGTAAGATATATTTTTCAGTGGAAGAATTTATAATCCGCATATATTCTAGTATCTCAAGGGCGGCTCTGACCATTCTGACTGCATGGTCGGGTGTTGATTCTGGTATCCCTGAAACACACATATAGGCATCTCCGATTGTCTTTATCTTCTCTATGCCATGAATTTGAATCACAGAATCAAAGTAACTAAAGAATCTATCTAATTGAGCGATTAATTCTTCTGTGCTTAAGGATTCTGATAACTTAGTAAATCCTTTAAAATCCGTGAATAAAATTGTCGCTGAATCGTACTTTTCAGGTGTAGTACGACCTGCTCTCTGCAGTTCCCTTGCTACCTTGAGTGGTAGTATATTTAGAAGAAGATTTTCTGTTTCTTTTTTACTTATATCCAAAGACTTATTCAATTTCTTAAGTTCAATCTGAGCATTGACCAATTCATTGTATTGCTTTAGAGAATTTTCATAGGTAGAGAGTAGCATATTTAAAATATGTAATCTATCCGCCATGATAGTAAAATCCCTTCCAGCATAGTGAATTGTTAAGGGTGTAATTTCTTCATCAGAATTAATTGGATTGTTTAAAAGTGCATGTACTCTATACATTAGATACTTCTTATCATACGGCTTTGTTACATATCCATCCGCTCCGACCTCAATCCCTGTCATTATATCTTCAGGTCGGGAAAGAGAAGAGCAAATTATCACAGGAATATCACGTAAATCAAGCCTATTTTTTACCATCCTACAAAATTCAAAGCCATTCATATCCGGCATTTCCACATCAGTGATAATAAGGGAGGGTTTTTCTCTTTCTACCAGAGCAAATGCCTCCCTTCCATTTTTACCCCAAAATACTTGGTAGCCTTCCTCAACCAATATACGTTTGAGCATAATACCCTGAACGGAACTGTCCTCAGCAAAAACAATTGTTATCATATATTTATACTAGACTCATAATTTTTTCTGTAATTTTGTCAAGAGGTAGCTGAAAGTCTAATGCTCCGATTTCATGTGCTACACGTGGCATCCCATAAACTACACAAGTCTTTTCACTCTCTCCAATTGTCTTACCACCCATATGTTTGATAGAAAGTAGACCGCTTGCTCCATCATCGCCCATTCCTGTTAAAATCACACCCAGTGTAGATGAACCTTGATGCGTAGCAAATGATTTAAATGTTATATTAATTGAAGGTGTATGACCATTTAATGATACTTCCCGTGATTCCTTTAAATTTCCATTGGATTCAATAACTAGATGTCTTTGATCTTTAGGAAAATAAACTCTTCCCGAGATCGGTACTTCGTTGTCTTCCATGATTTTTACTTTTAGTTTTGTGCTCTGGTCTAACCAGGTAACAAGACTCTCTATAAAACCATCTGTGATATGCTGAACACATATCACAGGAATGGATAAATTCTCCGGCAAACGTTCCAATATTTTCTGTATTGCATTTGGTCCACCTGTGGAAGCTCCAATTACCAGATATCGAATATTATTTAATTTTTGTTGTCCGCTATTCGAATTGATAGGTTGTATTTCAGAAGGTTTATTTTTTTCTCTTGATTTGAAGACGGGGATGGAATGAATCAATTTAATTTTGGATTCCAATTTATTTCGAATCCCTTCATAGTCTTTCTCTGACCCACCTTGGGGTTTTGGAAAGACTTCAAGTGCTCCCGCCTCCAGGAGTTGAAATACATTTGATTGGTTTTTTCCTTCTAAGGCAGAGCTTATCACAAGAATTGGTTTGGGATAATTTCGCATGACTTCTTTGGTAAGCTCGAGTCCATCCATTACAGGCATCATTAGATCAGTGCAAACTACATCAGGGTCCAATTCTTTGAGTTTTTGAATCCCTTCCTTACCATTTTCTGCTGTTCCCACCACTTCAATCTCTTGTGATTGGGCTAAGATTCTTTTTAATATATTTAGTACAATAGGTGAATCATCTATGAGGAGTGTTCTAATTCTTTTTTTCATAGAACCTTCTCGATAGCTTCAATTAAGTCCTTTCTTTCAAACCTTGATTTAATCAAGTAAGCACTTGCCCCAGCTTCCATCCCCTTTTGAATATGTGATTCACTCCCTAAAGAGGTAAGAATAATCACAGGTAGATTTTGATGTTTCGGGGATGATTTGATTTTTTTAGTTAGTTCGATTCCATCCATATTGGGCATTTCGATATCAGTAATTACACATCGGTAATTGTCTTTTCGAACTTTTTCCCATCCATCTAAGCCATCAACTCCGAGCTCAACATGATATCCCTCAGACTCTAAAATTCTCTTCACTTGAACACGAGTAGTTAGGGAATCATCGATGAGTAGAATCTCGTCCATTCTAGTGATAGCTTCCACCTTGGGTTTTTCGATTATATTCATACTTTTCTTGAGTATGCTATCTACAAGATCCCTGGGATTGAGAATGATACAAACTTCACCTGAATCTAAGATGGTCACACCTGTCACATTTCTAACTCTTTTTATGATACCTTCAAATGGTTTGATTATCACTTCATTTTTTTCAATAACAGCATCTACTAAAAGGGCAAATTTCATACTATCTGATTTTAATAAGATACAGGGAGAAGATTGTAAATTTTTCTTTTTTGTTTTGGAAGAATCATCTAACTCTAAATAGTTTTCTAAGCCAACCACATAGATTGGTTCATTTCCTATCATGACAGAATTTTTACCTTCCATGATGAATATGTCTTTGAAATGTATGGTCTTTGTAAGTATTACGTTATCTGTTGGGATTCCAAATTTCTGATCACAAACAGAAACTATAAGAACATTTGTGGTGGAAAATTTGATTGGTAACTTCAGTCGAAGTGTAGTACCTTTTCCCATCTCCGATTCGGTTTCGATATCTCCACGAAATTTTTCTACAAAATTTTTAACCACATCCATACCCACACCCCGGCCCGATAGATTGGATACTTCGGATTTTGTAGAAAAACCATGGTGATAGATAATATTGTAAATTTTTTTAGTATCAAATTGATCAATTTCTTCCTGGGTATATATACCTTTTTGTATGGCTTTTTCTTTAATTTTTTCTGCATCTATACCCTTGCCATCATCTATGATTTCAATTATAACTGTATCACTTAGAGTTTTTCCTTTTAAATGGATGTTGGCGATTTCTGACTTTCCACTTCTGGCTCGTTCTTCTTTTGTTTCAATTCCGTGGTCTATGGAATTTCTGATGATATGCATGAGAGGATCTTTTAGATCTTCTAGGATTTGTTTGTCGACAGTGGATTCTCCTCCCTCAATTGTAAGTTGGACATTTTTTCCTGTTTCCCGTCCTAGATCTCTCACAGTTCTGTGGAATAAGCTAAATACATTATTCAAAGAAAGCATTCTAATATTATAAATACTTCTTTCTATCTTCAAAGCTGTCATACTCAAACGTGTTACATCATGAGTCATGGCTTTTTTTAATTCTTTAATATTTAGACCTAGGTTTTCAAACTTTCCCGATTGCTTTCTATTGACTTCCATCAACTGGGAAACCAAAAATCTTATTTTGGGACTGAGACTTGGATCTTTTTCGATTTGAGTGAGGATCTTTTTACTTTCCAGAATCGTACGAATTGTTTCGTCATACACATACTGGACTTCTCCCGCATCTTTTACCCTATTGTTGATTCGGTTTTTGGTTACTATTAGCTCCCCGGCCTGAACCATGAGGGCATCCAATTTAACCGGTTCAACTCTCATGGTATCAATCTTTTTGGGATCTACGTTTTTTTTATCTTTGGGATCTTCTTTTTTGGATACAGTGGGAGGGCTATTTACTATGGATGCTTTTTTACTTTCGATAATTTTATCAATTTCCGAATTTGGTTGATTCGCAATTTCCTCTGGCTCCTCTTTATTCGGAGTGGGTATTTCTACTTCGGGCTCTGGTTTTTTGGTCTCCGATTTAGGCACTTGTGGTGGGGCAGACGGTGTTTTTATTGGAGATTCTTGGGGGAGGGGGGCTTCTTTCGGTTTAGAGATTATACTTGCAGAAGAGCCCGTGGATTCTCCGGGTTTGTTTGCTAAAAGTTTGTCTAGGATAGATACCACATCTAAATCGGTTTTTTCTCCTGTGACAGCCTCATGTACGAGATTTTTTATGGCATCGAGTGCCTCGTAGTACGTATCAATAAAACTGGTACTAATCTCAAATTCTCCCCGGCTTGCCTTGCCCAAAACTTCCTCAAAAATATGGGCAATTGACTCAATATCCGAGATACCGAGCATCCTACTCGCACCTTTCATGCTATGGGCTTCCCGAAAGATAAGATGCAATGTCTCATAATCTTTCGGGTTTTTTTCTAAATCGAAAAGCCCCTTTTCAATGATTTGGATATGCTCTTCACTCTCGATTCGAAATAGTTCCCTCAGTTCTTCATCTTCAATCATATCTACCATGATCGTACCCCGCTTACTTCACTCCCTCTACATGGTTTCTAAGTTTTACCGTTGCCCTTCCTATCTGGTCTGCACCCACTTTAGTTTCAGCTAGACCCATGGCTGTTTCTTGGGTGCCTTTGCTGATTGAATTCATTGCTGATACAATTTCAGAAATAGAGAGGGATTGTTGTTTGATATTGGTAGAAATTTTTTCAATGCTTCCAAAGACCGAATTAACTGAGGAGCTGATTCCAACAAATGAGTCCAAAACCTTTGATCCGAGACGTGAACTCTCTTCAGCTTGTTTTACACCTTCTTCTGTGACCATGACAGTAGAATCGGTAGCATTTTTTATTTCACCTATGATTTCCTGAATTTTTAAGGCGGATTTTTTACTTTCATCGGCAAGTTTTCGAATCTCTACTGCTACCACTTCAAAGCCCTTGCCATTTTCTCCGGCTCTAGCGGCTTCAACGGCAGCATTGAGGGCTAGCATGTTTGTTTCATTTGCAAGTTCACTCACCAATGATATGATATTGCTTATCTGGCTATTTTTTTCGGAGAGTCTTAGAATCTGATCGGCAATGCTAGTCACCTTTGACTTGAGTTCTTCAATGGAGTTCATCATTGCTTCAACTGAGCCATGACCCGCATCGGCCATTTCTTGAGCACTCTTAGCCTTACTGGTCACGAGCTCCGATTCTACTGCGGATTCTTTTGATGAATTGGAAATATTTTCCAAAGTAGTAGTTGTTTCGTTTACGGAAGCGGACTGCATGGCCGCTGTCTTATCATGGTTATCGATGACAGAACTGATTTCACGGATAGATGTGGATAGTATATTTACTGACTCTCGCATTGGTTTTGTAAATTTTCTTGCGAAAATAAAACTAAATATGATTATGAAAACCAAGGCTACACTCCAGAGGAGATAAACCCTCTTTTGAAATACATCCAATCCTTTTGCAGATTCGTCATACTCCATTTCTACAATTAAGGCAAAGGAATTTCCTGCAATACGTACAGGGCTGAATGCATTGAATACTTTATTTCCTGAGAGACCTCTTTCAATGATCGTTATCCCTGTTTTTCCCCCTAATGCTTCCCTTACTGAAGGGGTTTGGACTTTATGCTTAAGTGCAGTATATCCAAAACCGGTATCATAATCGGAACGCAATACAAAGTCTGAACCCACCAGATAAGATTTTTCCCCCGAACCCTGTAAAATCGACCTGGACAGCCTAGAATTTAATTCTTCAATAGATAGCTGTAGTATGATTACACCTTCTATTTTTCCATTCAAAAAAATACCCATTCCAATAAACCCCGCGCCTACACCCTCGGATGGAGAGTAGC
Source organism: Leptospiraceae bacterium (assembly GCA_947458405.1). GTDB lineage: Bacteria > Spirochaetota > Leptospiria > Leptospirales > Leptospiraceae > JACKPB01. Next base: position 15,929 of record CANGZW010000046.1, on the reverse strand, counting down.
TTTCAAAGTCCGAAAAGTATATTTCCTTGCCCATATCCTTGGCAGATACAATAGACTTATAGAGTCTGGCAAGATTAGTCTCTTTGTACTGGCCGGTAATGAGATTTGTCATGTAATCATTTTTTTTAACTACACTAAATAGGATATCACCCGAGCGGGGATCGATAATAAATAAATCTTGGTAATTTTTTTCGATTAAAATGGATTCAACATAAGGCATAATGCGGGAATGTGCTTTGCTATATGTAGAGTTATCTCCTTGTTTGAGTTTTTGTCTTACACTTTTCGGAAAAGGATTATCAAGAGTGTATAGCTTGTGTAAGTATTCTCTGGCTTTTTCGGGACTTCCTTTTTCCCTGACTAGAACATCAAAGCCATCTTTCAGTTCTGAGATCCCCTGGGTAATGGTTGTGGTATTTTTTAAAATCTTTATTTCATGAAGTTTGAAATCAAAATAATCTTGAAGGTTGTTTGCATTTGCCTTTGCTATGATTTCTAACTGTCGTTCCATTCCTGATATTAAAAGGTTACGACACAGAATTTGTATAGGAATTGTAGTACAAATTGTCATTATAATAGAGAAAAAGAGAGTAAAAAAGACCAATCTCTGTGTAAGATTAAATCTATTAATTAAAGTATTCATAAAGTCCTCTCATGCTACATACTCCTCTACATAAAGCCTATCATAACCATACAACTTTTCTATATCTAAGATTCCCACTACCTTAGAATCATAAATACATGTACCTTTTAGAAAATCCTTCCCCCCGGATCGCTTCTCGGATGGTTTTGCAAGTATTTGATCTTTTCCTAAATAAATTACATCTATCAGTAAATCTACAATAAAACCCAAAACTATATCCGCCTCTCTTATGATGATGATCTTTTTAGAACTATCCAGAGCTGTTTTTTCATCTTTTATGATGTATAATAGATCAATTAAGACTAATATATCCCCTCTCAAATTTAAACATCCTACAACATGGGGTGAAATACAGGGTATTTTTGTGATACCTTCGCCATTAGCAAACTCTAAAATATTCTTCAATTCGATACTGAATATTTCATTCCCTAACTCGAAAATAACCATGGAAGTCAGACTGGCGTACTCTTCTATTGCTGTGACTTCAGAATAGCTTTGTCTTCGTTTTTCTAGAACCTTCAGCTCTAGGTCTGTCATTTTTGACATGAGTCTGGCTAGATGGGTTTTCGAAAAATCCTTTTTATGGGGCAGACTTGGTGAGGGTTTAAACAAATAATCAAGATTTAATATTTGTGTCACACCAAATTCGGTCTGTACGATACCATCACAAATTAAATCATGATTTTCTTCTTCTTGGTGAGGAAATGTCTTTTGTTCTATATCTATATCAATGACATTATGTACTTCATTTATGTGAATGCCATACAATCTATTTTGAAATTCAACAATTAATACTCTATCCTGAGCTGTATATTTTTGGGTCAATTTACCCTGACGCAAAAATAAATCCAATACTGGAACAAAGCTTCCCCTAAAATTAAAATGACCTATAACATAAAAAAAGGAGGATTCTATATAATTTAGTTCAGGTAACCAAATCAGCTCAACTACATATGTAGAGGCAATTGCGTAGAGTGATTTATGTGCTTCAAAAACAAGATGGTTTTCTTTTTTCATAGTCAGGATACCCAGATTTCTTTTTTACTTTCCAAATAATTTTGAAGTCTCTTTAAATCTAATCCTTTCTTTGTATAAATAGCTTGCAAATCGGTTCTTTCCAAAAGTATCTCCTTACATTTACTTTTGAGCTCTTCTGATTCCATATCCCTTCCCAGAACTGTATAGAGACTGCTTAAACTGATATAATTCTCTAAAAAGTCCTTATTCATTTTTATAGCTTTTGTGTACTGGAATTCAGCAGAAAGATAGTCTCCTTCGGCTTCAAAAATATACCCCAACAAATGAATTGCCTCAAAATTACTTTCATTCTCTTTTATAATATTCAAACAATACTCTTTGGCTTTTGTTAAATTACCCTGATTCGCCAGATGGATTGCTTCTTGTAGTAAGACCCCGGAAGATGTGATAATAACTTTATCCTTACGAGAAATGGTAGGGATTTTTATATTTATTTGGGAAAGCGCAGAGCTCGTTTTTACTTTTTTTGTGTAATATAAAAAAGAAGAAGAGTGATTTTCTTTTAAACTTTCAGGAATAACTTCTCCTGCTTCGGAATGTCCCAAAACTAAAAATCCCCCGGGCTTGAGGGCATTTGCAAATCTTTCTAAAATCGTACTTTTTGTTTCTTTGTTTAGATATATAAATACATTCCTACAAAGGATTATATCGAACTCTTCTAAGTAGGAAATCTTAAGAAGATTTTCCAAACGGAAATCCACAATCATACGATATTCTTTTCGGACTTCATAGGGATCCGAATTACCTAAAAAGTAAAGATTTCGCTCTAATTCTCTTAATGCTCTAAGAGACCAAGAAGAATACTCTGCTTTTTGAGCGATCTGAATGGAATTTTCATTTAGATCAGAACCCAAAATACGAATTCGAGTCTCTAAATCCTTCCATTGCATTCTAGCCAAAAAAGCAAGGGTGTATGTTTCTTCCCCTGTGGAACATCCCGCACTCCACAAAGAAATGTCCTTAGGGGATGGATTTCTGTTAGAAATCTGATTAAGTAAGGATGACTGTATAAAGTCGAGTTGGGATTTATCACGAAAAAAATATGTTTCTGAGATTTTAAGGGCAGTGAGGACATTTTTCCACTCGGGCTCCTCGGAGGGATTGGAATGTTCTAAAAGTCTTAGGTATTCATAATAGTTGAGTTTCGAGAGTTTAGGGGATATTTGGAAAATAGAGTTCAAATAAAGAGATATCTTTTCTTCTGAAAGTGTAATTCCACACTGTTTTTCAGTTAAATCTGCTAAATTTTTCAAGAATATTTCTCTAGAATTCATAAATGTACGATTTAGACTAAAATTTTTATCCTAAAATGTATAGTCAAATATATTAGAATTATTATAATTATAATATATTTGTATTTCTATTTCTATTTGTTTTTGCATTAATTTGGATAAAAGGAATGATTCTCGATGTTTATCTTTTATATTATATCAACTTATTAAAATAAAAAGAGGTTAGTTGATTTTGTTATAAGCTCTCTCATAGTGTAGAGCAATCACTCCATTAGAAAATGTTTTTGATTCAACTAAGTTTAATTTTGTAGATTCGGTTACACCCTTAAAAAGTGGAATACCCTCTCCAAGTAATACAGGATTGACAAATAACCAATACTCATCTATGAGTCCGAGGGCTAATAAGGAATGGGATGCGGAGGGACTTCCAAATATTAGAATATTTTTTCCATCCTCATGTTTTAATTTATTTATATTTTCTTTTAAGTTAATTGGATATAAAGTTGAATCTTCTAATTAAACTAAAAGCTATGACGAATAAATTTTTTTTATTAAAGTTAATAATAAAAGTAATATAAGTGTAAAAAATTTATTGCATAAAAAATATAAATATAGAGATATAAGGATTAATCAGTGTAGTCTTTTGGTTGAATAAACTGTTCAACACATTAGATATATAAAAGTTTTAAAATAAATTTTTCTAATAATACTTTATTAAAAAAATAAAACAAATGAAATAAATAATTTTCAGAGTACATTCATGGATTATAAAAATATTATAACTGTCGTCATTCCCTGTTATAAGGTTTCTAAAACTATCTTAAGTGTTTTGGAAAATATTGATATGAATATCCAAAATATAATTATAGTTGATGATTACTGTCCTGAAGGGTCAGGCCAATTAGTATTGGATTCTACAAATGATAAACGAATCAGTGTTATCTTTCATAAAAAAAATATGGGTGTGGGAGGAGCTGTTAAAACGGGATATGTTAAGGCAATTGATCTTAATTCTGATATAGTCATAAAAATAGATGGTGATGGGCAGATGGATACTAGCCTACTATTTGATTTGATTAGGCCTCTTCTATCCTTGGAAGCAGACTATACAAAAGGGAATCGTTTCTATAGCCCGGAATATTTAAAAGAGATGCCAATCATTAGATTGGTTGGCAATGGGATTTTGTCTTTTATTAATAAATTTGTGAGTGGATACTGGACAATTATGGATCCTACCAATGGTTTTACAGCAATTCATATCAATGCTTTAAGACATCTTCCTTTAGAAAAAATAGATAATAGATATTTTTTTGAAAATGATATTCTATTTCGATTAAATACAATAAGGGCAAAGGTTATGGATATACCTATGGTAGCCTTATATGGATGTGAAAAGAGTAATTTAAGTATTTGTAAAACTGTCTTACAATTTCCATTAAAATATCTCAATCGATTCTTTAAAAGAATTTTATATAACTATTATATCCGTGATTTTAATATTGCATCCTTAGAAATTTTTTTTGGTGTAATACTTTTTAATTTTGGAGTCTTTTATGGTGGTTTCAATTGGATTCACTCAGCGAGTAAAAATATGGACACACCCTCTGGTACTATAATTCTATCATCTACTTCTTTATTGATAGGATTTCAATTGCTATTGTCAGCATTGAATTATGATATGCGAAATATTCCAAGTGAACCTCTTTCTAGGCTTTCTATTCTTAGGAAATTTAAAGTAAAGTTATAAAATTTAATAAATTGGGTTTATTAAAAATTTTTTTTGAATTTATATTCTCAAAAATCATAGGCTTCTTATCAGCCTGTAGGAAAAAAAAGTCAGTGATTGAAGTTGCTTCATAAATTAATTATCTTAAAAATCTAAAAAGTAGTCTTTAATAGAAGTAAGAGAACAGGTGTTTAGTAACTTTATAAATTTTTTATTACATGAATTGATCCCATAATGATGTATAAAAGATTCAAATGTACTACTAAGTGGTAATTTTGGTTGGTAAGGATCAATTTCACGTGGATGCAGATAAAAGAGAGCAGGCTTTTTTTCATTATTAACAAGATTGTGTAGAATTTTTATTAAAAAGTAAGGAAGGACTCTAAAATAAAATCCTCCCGAAAATGGTATTTTCTGAAAAAAGACTTTTGCAGTAGTACAAGGTATTTCAAGTATAGACAGATTTAGATTTGGTTTATAAGAAAATCTGGGAGTATTATCCATCCCATACAGATATGTTTTTCGGGGAAATACACTGGAACTATATAAAAATCCTAAGTTTTCTAAGGAATCATAGAACCAAGGAATATCTTCATTTACTGACCACGATGGGGCTCTATACCCTATAATAGAGGTCCCTAAAATATCTTCTAAAATCAGTTTTGATTTTTTAACATCCTCAATAAATTCTTCTTTTGTATATCTATATACTAGATTGTGTAAATATCCATGAGAACCTATCTCGTGACCTAAACTATGTATTTTTCTTACCAAAGATGGATATTTTTCAGCTACTTCACCCAATATAAAAAAAGTTGCATTGGCATTATATTGTGACAGCTTTTCTAAAATATAGTCCGTATTGGATTCTACCCTAGACTCTTTATAGGTCAGACCACTTTCTAAACTTTTATAGTTTCCGTGATACCATTCTTCTACATCTATAGTTAAAATATTTTTCATTTATCTATGCTCTTTAAATTGATCTATACTATAAAAATCCAAATAATTGTAAGAATCAGTATATATAGGTTTTATATCCTTCCTGCAAGCAAGAGAAGAGAATGAGTTTTCTTTTTCGTTATGTTGTATTACAATATACCGAACTCCAAATTTTTTCAATTGAGTTGAGCATGGTGAGATTCTAATTTTGTAGGAATCTAATCCATTCAATTCGAATTTTGCTATTTCGTTTGAATCTTCCTCAAAATAAATATGGGCATATCGATTATAAATCGACTTAAACTGTTGGCTTTCATCAAATATTTTCATTTGCTCTAAATCCGGATAGTATTTCACACCAGAAAAGGTATTAAATCCACGTGCAATTAAAAAGTAAGAAATTGTATTACCTTTACCCATATAAATAATTAAATCATTTTGACTTCCATTGATTTTAGTAAGTATATCATCCCTATAGCTTATAGAGTAGAGGGGTGCTAGCCCTTTATATAATGGATTTATAAATATGTTAAGTCCTAAATAAAAACAAAGGGAAAAACCTAAAACAATAGGTTTAAAAGAATAAAAAGAATAGATTAATAAAGATAGAAATAGTAAATTAATAACAATTCGAATAAAATTAAAGTAGGTCGGATCTAATTTATTTAACCATAAAAATAATATAATAAAAATTATTAATATAAAAAATCCATATATTTGAAAATATTTTTGATTATTTTTTACAATTGATTTAGAATAATCATCTGAAAATATTATTATTGATGAATATATACCCACAATACCACTGCATAATTCTATTCTCTGATTTGGCACCAGGTTCAAAAGTAGTACTTTTTCAAGAATTTCCGGTAACCCGGAGAATGCTTTCGTATATAGTAAACAAGTATATATAAGTATACTTGAAATTAGCCATTTCTTATTTTTTATGTAAAGTGGTAACAATGGAAGTATTACAAGAGAAATGGGCAGAAACTTACTTGCTTCACTTTGATTTGGATACAAAGTTGGTACTCCATCTAATAGATATCTATCAAAAAATCCAGTTATAATTTGATAAATAGGTAGGCTTCCACCTATGGAGACTCTCTTTCCTGGATAGTCAGTATTTAGAATGAGATAAATTACTTCTTTAATCTCAATTAGATAAACAAATACTGAAAGTAAAAGTGAAGTTAAAAATAATAATAGAATACTTATTTTAATTTTGGTAAATTTATTAATAACAATCAAATGTTTATTATCAAAAATATAAAAAATTAGAATAATTAAGAATAAATATCCAAAAGTAATTTGAATGGGAGGATATAAAATATATAAAAATTGAAATGAAAATATAACTATGGATATACAACATATTAGTGTTGAGCGAATAGAATTTGAAGTGATAAGAATGATTGTAGAAATTGATAAAATATTTAAACAGATGATCCACATAGGATATATATAGTACCACCATTGAACAGGACTCGAATAAACTACCCAAAACCCACCAATCAAGGAAGCTGTAAAATTTCCTTTGGTGAGTAAGAAAAGAAGTATAAATGTTGATAAAAGTAATCCTGAAAATATTAAATTAAATCTAAAAGCAAATCCATATTCAATATCCTTAAAGAATAAAAAACCATAATTAAATGGGAGTAGTACAGAGAGTGAAAAGTTTGCAGGTAAATTATAAGTTGTCGAGATTACTGCATTTTCATGTGCCAGTGTTACATTCTTTTTTTGAAACTTGTTATAAAACTGAGATAAGATTAGTGGGGTCACTACCAAATATTCATCTGTCCTAATTTCTCTGGGTTCACTAAATTGCCAGGAATGTGTTTGGTTCGCCTCTGAGATAAATACATTCCATATCCCAATAGAAGAATTGTGATACTTTAAAGCTGAAAATAATAGTAAATAGGATACACAAAAAAAGGTCATAACTTTTACTTTTATAGAGTTAATCAATTCAATAGGAGTCTTAGAGTGACTGTTTTCTTCTTTCCATTGAGATGATAAAAGTGGTAGAATCTTCCTAAACAGAAAAAATAATAGAATTACTATTATAGTTATAAAAATAAAATATAAGTAAAAATAATATGTGAAATAAAGAGAGAATAAATCATTGAAATAGCTAAAATAGCATAAATTTAAGGATGGTTGGGTGTCTAAAATCTCAAATTCAAAGTAATTAACTGCTTCTTTTGTTGTTATAAGATTTGAAGCCTTACGAATAGAGTATGGTTTTATATTTTCGTTAAAATTAAAAGACAAAAAAGTATCACTTATTGAATGAATTTTTAAATTTGTAGTATTTCCGTTTTTTTCAGAGAATTGAAATTTTAGATTCTTTGAAAGTAAAAATGGAATGGTTCTTTTTTGAACTATCCCTTTTTTTTTCCCTGAAACTAGCATTCTATAGGAATTATTAAATGTTGAAAAGGCATTGAAGTACATTAGATTAAAGTCTTCGGTTACTGAATTTTGGATGGAAATCTCAAAAGTTCTATTAATAAAAAATGGAAAACTAAGGAAGGAAAAAAGTAGTATTGAAAAAAATATATACTTTTTACTTATATTATCTATCATCAAAGTGTATGACTAAATATTTTATATATAATAAAATCTTTTTTAAAAATTTCCACCTGATTGAAAATTGAGTCTAAAAAAAGATCTTTATGGATGGGAATCATATATACAATAAAAAGCTCTCTAGGATTAGAATTGTAACTTTCTTTAATATTCATCACAACCTCTTTAAGGATTATTTCATCAAAAGGGTTTGCTATATAAATTAAATCAATAGTATCAGGGATTTTAAAAGTAGATGCATCAGAGGTTATAAATTGAAATTCAGTACTACAATTTGAATGTTTCTTCAACCACCTATGTGAATTAGCTTGTGCTATTTCATTAAGTTTATAGGAAATTTCAACTCCAATAGATTTTTTTACTTTCTTTTCAGCAAATACTATGAGCGCTCTCCCTTTTCCCGAACCTAAATCTAAACTAATTTTACCTTCAAATTGAAATCCACATTTTTCCAAAGATTTTATAGAAAGTGCCAAAAGATAATAATTGCTGGCCTGGTATCTCTTTCCATGTTCAATTTCGTTTTTATTTAGTTGCAGTTCACTTAACTCAACTATTGAAAATGTCTCCACTCCATACAATCTATCAAACATCAATTCCCAAAAAATAAGTTTGAATGTAAATAAGATACCTCTCTTAAGTGAACTTTCTCTAACAAAATTGATATAGGTTAATATATTTTTCATAAATCTGATAATCTTTTACAAAGGAGAGGTCCTATATGACTGGTAATTCTTTCAGGTATTATTTTATAGATCTTGGATGCAATTGTATATTTATTATATATATTTTCTTGTTTTGGTTTGATTATATCTACTTTTACAGGAATTGCACTCCATCTTTCTTTAAAAAAAAAGTTATTATTTCCATATGCTGATCGTCCAAAATCAAAGATTACTTTGGATTTTTCACAACTATCCAAAATCCCATTCCAAAACATAAAATGAGAGGGTCTCAAGTCTTGATATTTTTCATCATATCCAGAGTAGGGACACCACACAATATCATTGTCATACACCAGTAGCATTGCCGATACCGGTTGGTTTTCATAATAAACAACAAAGTATTTTGAATCTATAAACTTAGGAAGTTGTAAGAATAAATCTATTCCAAAAACAGGTGTTCCCAATCGACTCATAGTTTTTGAAAATAGTTTATAAAATTGATAAATAAGCTCTTTTTGTGTACCCCTTTGGATGGTAAATTTTTCTTTAAAAGATTTTTTTAGTTGTTTTTTCATGTTATGAGAGAGAACAGATTTCCAAATCTCTTCTGAATTCTTTCCCTTTAGGGATACTCTCATCACTACAGTATCATTGGTTTGGAAGTCTCTATAAGTAGAATTTAATAGGCGGAGCTGGTAAGAAAAAGGTCTTACATTTGTTAGTTGCTCGGGTAGATTTTGAGAAAGTTTGTTTGTATAATTTAATAAGGGTAAATAGGAATAAACTTTTTGACCAAAAATGGATGGAACTATTAAGAAATTATCATATTCTACATATTTATAAACATTTATTAATAAATTTTTCCAGGATTCTATAAAAGAATCTGATAAACAGGTGGTATAAACTTTATCTATTTTTGATAAAACCACTGGTTCCATTTTACGTAAGTAAAACTACTTACATAAAATAGTAAAGAATTTTTTAACTATTTAATACTGTTTTTATCTAAATATTAAACTTTGTTAAAAATCTTATTCTACAAGAATTTCCATAACACATCGACATTTTACAGATCTAAATATATTATAATTCATTCAATTTATAATTCAATTAGTCTGTAACTGTTGAACTCTGTCGATTTCTACGACATCGCTCCGAGCAGTACTTCACTTCTTCCCAAACTTTTTCCCATTTCTTTCTCCATGCAAAGGGTTTCTGACATACGATGCATATTTTTGTAGGTAGATTTGATTTGTTATAAGAATTCTTCATGATTGTAATACTTTTTACGAGATTACAAAAATCTTCCAATAAAAAAAAGAAAAAATTTATTCTTAAAGTAAATTTCTTTATGCTATTCCATTCAATCTAAGTTGTCACTAAATAACAGGAGTAGCTAAATTATAGATAATATTAGAAAAGAAGAGTTTATATATAAAATATAAAGATTATTATATATGAGAAAGAAATTAGAATTATTCTAATTAAAAAATAAAATGTGCGGGGGATTGAAATTGATTTATTGCATTACATTTCTATACAAAGGAGTATTGAGAATGTAATATGTTTAGTATTTTAATAAATATTTAAAAAGAATTCGTATTAATTCACCGTTTTAATTCAAGGTGTATCTGTCAAATAAAAATTTACTTTAAAACCGAATTCTAGCTATAATAAGTTATTAATTTGGAATAAACTATAAATAAATAATTGAAAATATCTTCTTATAAAATTAGGATTTTATAAATTATGAAAAACAAATTTAACAACTTCATAAAGGAAATTTTTTTCTCCTATAATTTTAAATTTTTTGGAATACTCTTTTTTATTGGAGTAATACTTTTTACCATATTTAGAATCTTATTCTTTTTAAAGTATGCGTATCGATTTGAATTTACAGAATTTTCTACCTCAACTCTCCTTTATGCATTTGCAGAGGGTATTCGCTTTGATATATCCGCTCTGTGTATAGTTTTTGGTTTGCTATTTATATTATCCTGCATTGATTATTTAAACCGGAGTAAACTTTATGTATTTCTTTGGTCTTTTACTCCCAATGTATTAGTTTTATTTGTAATAGCAACTTTGATTGCTGATTTAATATATTTTGAACATTCCAATAAACATATTGGATACGAAGCCTATGTGTTTTTGGGAAAGGATTTAATATTAATATTGGGTTCCATACTAGAAGAAAGTAAATTTATTTTTACAGTTGGAATACTTGGATTGGCTTCTTTAACTTTTTTATCCTTTTGGATTTACAAAAGATATCACAATTTTTCGAAAAAAGAAATTTCTTTTCAACATTCATTTAGTAAGACATTGATTGCAGCTATCATTGTCATTATAGGAATTAGAGGTGGTTTCCAGGAAAATCCTATCCGAACAAGCAATGCTATTATTTCAAATAATACCATGGTCAATAATTTAGTATTGAATGGAGTGTACACGGCTATTATTGATCTTAAGAGTCATTCAATTCCTAGAAGTGAGAAGATGGACTTGAGAGAAGCAGTCGGTATTGTAAGAAAAGAGATTTCCTATGACACTGCCAAATTTGTAAGTGAAGAATATCCTCTACTTCGTATCACAATTCCTAAAAACAAAGAAGCCAAAAGTCCCAATATTGTACTTATCATGCTAGAAAATTGGACAGGAAAATTCATAAGCCCCATCACAGATGGCAAAGTAGATGGAAAGGAAGTGGCTCCGAATTTTAATAAGTTATTAAAAGAAGGAATCTTTTTTCAGAGATTTTTTGCTTCCGGTGGACGCACTCCCAACGGTATGATGTCCATCCTCACGGGTATTCCCGACAGACCGGGGCTCACTGTAGTACGCACTCCTCAGGCAATGGGTTATTTTTCGGGGATTGGCAGTATTATGCACCAGGCGAACTACAAAACAATCTTTGTTACAGGTGGAGATTTAAACTTTGATAACAAGCACAAGATGATGCCCCATTGGGGATTTGATGAAATCATAGGCAAACAAGATTTAGACAATATGAATCGATATCAAATAGGTGCCTGGGGATATGATGATGCGGATGTATTTGATGTACTTCATAATAAACTAAAAAACCACGGGGGAGATAATCCTGTATTTGCCACAGCCTTAACTCTAACTACGCATTATCCCTACAGGACTCCAAGGGAAGAGTTTAATATTTTTGGAAAAGGGACAGATGATAACGAATATCTAAATGTATATCATTATGCGGATTGGGCAGTGCAAAATTTCTTAGAGAAAGCAAGACAGGCTCCTTACTTTGAGAATACAATTTTCATTTTTGTTGCCGATCATACACATCATCGTTTCCTGAATTACTATGAGGATAGAAATATTCCTCTATTAATATATGCTCCATCCCGCTTTAAGCCGGAAATCAGAAATGATATTGCCTCTCAATTAGATGTGATACCCACGATATTGGGAAATTTGACCAAAGAAGTCTATTTTTCAGCCATGGGAAGGGATTTACTTTCTACAAAAACAGATTCTGCGTATTTCGCTTACGGAACTGTGTTTGGTTGGGTGGAAGACAAATTATTTTTGTTTCGAACATCAGACGGGGAAGGGGGAGTCAATTTTACTGTAGATCCACCCCATATTCAATTTGATATTTGTAAGAAAGCTCCTTTTTTCTGTCAGTCACATCATAGCAAAGCAAAAGCATTCCTCAATACAAGCATTGAATTGATGAATCAAAATAAGATATTTCCCCCTTCGATTGAAGAATTTGAAAAGATTAAACAGTAAAGAAATTTATAATAAATTCAAATACCTAAAGAAATATATTTTTTTAACAAATGAATTTATATTATATTAAAAGTATTTTTGTAATACATTTTAATATTTTTCCCCTTCAAATTGAATATGGGAAAAATGATTGGAGCAGTGCAGTAGATGAAGTTTAATGATTTCCTCTTTGGATAGAGCTCCAAAAACAGGGTGTTGATTAAAAGGGCCCTCATAATCTAAAATACTTTTAGAGAGTTTTATAACCCGTTCTAACTGTTCATTTGCATCTCCATTTTCTGGTTCCCCTTTTTTGATAGGATTGGTAAGACCTCTGTCCATTTTTCCGAAGAGAAAAAATTTATGCAGAAGTAACTTTCCAATTGTGTTTTGAATCAATTTGGGAACTTGAATTGCACCTTCATTTTGGGAATGAAAAAACTCAATGGAGTCAGCAATATGGCATAGTATTTGGGCAATTGTCCAGTTACCTGTGGTGGAGACTTTTTTGGTTTTTAAGGAGTTTAGAAATGAGTCAATTTCATCGAGAGATTGGAAGTTTTTGGGATTCATGATTAATAATAGATTGATTTAATACATAAATTTATCAATCATTTCTGGTTGTTTTTTCATCATCCATGGTTTTTATCTCCAAATTTAAATATTTTTCTATACCGATAGGTGAGAAAGTAAAATTCAATTTAATTTTAGACGAATATGATAAAAATTTAACTATTCACACGTATTTCGATTGGTTATGAAAAATTCTCACTTTACAAAAATATCACCATAAATTATATTTTATGCCATGAAGTATTTCCTATTAGTTCTAGTTCTATTCAATTTCGCCCTTTTCCCCATAGAGAAAAAGTCCATTTATGTGTACAAAATCCTGACCAAAAACACAAAAGACATCAATTTTGAATCCAAGTTTCGAACCAAGATGACGGGGATTTTACTGAAGGATTTCTCCGAGTACAATCTTATGGACGATGATTCCATTGCAGGGCTCAAGGCGAAACTCGAAAAATCCAAGATGTTTGGGTGTAACGAGGAAGCGTGTATGCGGGAGATTTCTAGGTCTCTGAATGCGGATGAGGTGATCACGGGCACGATTGAAGAAAACAATGGCAAGTTCAAATACAGTTTTAAAAATTCTTCCCGCGTGAAAAAGGGAGAGGAGAATCTCTCGATTAAGAGTTTGGCAGATGGGGAGTTTTATTTGAACCAATGGGAGTACTTTACGGGTGAGATAGTCAGGAAACTTATGAATCCGTCTTACGCCATGAACTACAAGGATGCTCCCCTATATGAAAATTTGGATGATTTTAATTATACTACAGTCAAGGATCTCAAAGAGATCAAACTTCCCGAGATCAAGGGCAATACACTAGATATTGTAAAACGTCTTAAAGAGATCACCATCGCCGATGCGGATACCGCTTATCAGAAAAAGGACTATCTTTTGGCACTCAATGGATTTCGGGATGCCAGAGATGCATTGGCAAGTCTTTCTCCTGAAGATAAGAAAAAAGCGGGGAATATGGCGACCGACATACAGAATCGGATCTACATGGCGGGGGATGCGATGTTTGCGGAGAGGTTGGAGGAGCTGGAAACGTACTACAAAGAGAACTCGCCCATGAGTTTAAAGGCGGTGAAAAAGAGCAAGGGGTTAGATGGGTGGTTGTATTTGTTTACAGATTATCGTAAGACGCTGGAGGAGGGGGAGAGAAATCCCGTGATGGAGAAGCGGATTGCGAAGAGGGTTGTGGAATTGGCAGAATGGAGATTCAATCCTGAAATGGAATCTGTTTATCAAGAGGTAGAAAATAAATCGGAGGAGATCTGGAAAAAGGGAGAATATGGGGAGTATATTGATTATTTAAGAGAAAAACTCACACAACTCAAGGAGTTTCAGAGCAGGGGTGGGACTCGGGATGTGTATGTAACTTCGGTTATGGCTAAAATCAATCAATATGCAGAGAGATTGAAAGCTGAGGAGAAATCTATATCCAATAGGATCTCCCTATATACAGATGCCTCCGTAGCAGATACGTCGTACAATAAAAAAATTGAACGGGAAAAGGAGAGGGATTCTCTTCTTAAAAAAGAACTACAGGTAGTTTCTCTACCCGAAACCTTCACCACAAAAACAGGGATCAAATTTACAAAGATTTTCAAGAAAGACGGAAAGCCAGTCTATGTGTCAGACAGAATTAGACCAGATAAAGAAGACTCTTGGTATTTTGCGAGAGATTATGCAGAGAATCTAAATAAGGAGGATAATTGTCCTGATTGCTATCGATTGCCGTATAGGGATGAGATTGAGAATTTTAGATCGGAAGGCGAAGGGCTCTGGTTGCAAAGTTGGAGTCTTGGTGCGTCTTATAGAGATAAATTATTTTTTAGCCCTGTCGTTATTTTTACTTCTCCTGTATTACTTATATATTATTCAATTGATTATACCCATGATTTAATATTTCATCCTTTAACTTGGCAATCTTATCTTTACCCAATCTCTCCAGAATCTATGCGTCCTAATAATACTAATCTTGATGAAACATGGGTTTACTATGGTCGTTATTTTCGTTCGTTTAATAGGTCTCGTCCCGATGGGAAAAGTTTCGGTGGCAGGGGTTTTCGTTTGGTCCGCCCTCTTCGTTAAGGGGTAGTTGGGTGTTAAAGTATGGTGTCTGAAAACCTGATACTCACTACGGGATGGCATGTGTATCACCTCACCCCCGATTGGTTTTGATAGTCGTATGTTTTCGGATTGACCCCTCTCTCCACTGCTTTGGAAAGGATAAGCAGTAGAGACTTGTAGTGAGCGATAGACGAACTAGGGGGTTATTTGATTGGTAAATAAGTACTGGTAATCGTATAGTATGCTTTATTTTATGATAGATATACTGTTTTGGAATTGGGTACTGGCTACCGTATAGTAACCCCTCTCTCCATTTTCGGCATCTCGATACATCCGCGAGAAGATGCGGATACTCGATGACCGTACATTTTTGTATTGAGGTGATTGACATTGATGTTATTAATAAACAGATTTTTGAGTAGTACGTCTAGCTACACAGAAAAGTTCGGTGGATCGAGCGCCGTGATGAGCCTGTCGAATTATGCTCTGCCCTGTAGGGATTTGCTTTGGGAAATCAATAGAGTTGGGCAGAGTGTATCGAGACCCCCGAGTCCACAGAAAAATCCTACAAAATCCCATTTTCCTTAAGTTGATCTTCTGAAAGTCCTACTGCTTTTAAAATAACTTCAATAGAAAGTCCCATATCTTTCATTTTTCGAGCGGTTTCCAGCTTGTTTTCTAGTTTGCCTTCTAGTTT